>JAJAYX010000802.1 GCA_026785985.1 Rudanella sp.
CCATTAGCGTGGGCCAAATGGCCATTTCCATTACTAACATAGTAGTCGTTCACGGGTTCGCTCGTGATCGGGTGCGTCGGCACGGGTGTACGGGGCGGGGTGGGGCTATCAGCTACCGGACTGTCGTTTTTTTTTTAAGCCAATGCCCCGTTGACATCAGAAGAAGTACTCCGTTCAACCGCAGGGGCGTTCCCGTTTGGCGTATCCGGGTTGATGGTTGGGTGATGCCCATTGCCGCTAGTCGTCACGGGCAGATCGGGCATGGCTTCCCAGTTGAGGGTGTGCCGCAGAGCCGCCAACTTCAACAGGCACAATTCAACGTGAAGTCGCTGATCTTTAGCCTGTTTGAAATTCATGTCGCAGTGTCCGCCGATGCTCAGGGCCGATAGCAAAAAGGACATGGGCGCGCGGGCCGCCTGACCGAGGTAGTTGGCCCGCACATTTTCTGTTACTTGTAGCAGTTGCACCGTAGCGGCATCGCGGCTCACTAACAAATCGCGGAAGTGGCGCGTGAGTCCCACAATGAACTGATGCCCGTCGAAACCCTTGCGCAGAATTTCGTCCAGCGTCAGTAGTGTTTGAGGCATGTTGGCACTCAGCAATAGGTCTGTCAGCCGGAAATAATAATCGTAATCCAGAATGTGGAGGTTGTCCAGCACTTCTTTGTAGCGCAGCGTCCGGTCGGTCGAGAACGTCACGTTCAGGTCGAACATGGACAGGGCATCGCGCAGACCACCGTCGGCTTTCTGGGCAATCAGGTCAAGTGCATCGGGTTCGGTGGCAATGCCTTCCAGGGCGGCAATGTGCAGCAAATGCCCGGCAATGTGGCCCGGCTGAATCCGGTTGAAATCAAAAATCTGGCATCTCGACAGAATCGTGGGCAGAATTTTGTGTTTCTCGGTAGTTGCCAGAATAAAAATGGCGTAGCTGGGTGGCTCTTCCAGGGTCTTCAAAAAGGCGTTGAAAGCCGCTGGCGAAAGCATGTGAGCTTCGTCGATAATATAAATCTTGAATTTCGCGCCCGACTGGGGTGGCACCCGCACCTGCTCGATCAGCAAGCGAATGTCATCGACGGAGTTGTTGGAGGCCGCATCTAATTCGTGAACGTTGAAAGACGTGTTTTGCCGGAAGCTCACGCACGAGTCGCAGTGGTCGCAGGCTTCGGTTTCGGGCCTAAGATTTTCGCAGTTAATGGTTTTAGCCAGGATGCGGGCGCAGGTGGTTTTGCCCACCCCACGCGGCCCACAAAACAGGAACGCCGAGGCTAAATGATTGGTACGGATGGCATTACGAAGGGTGGTTGTAATATGCTCCTGACCCACGACAGTATCGAAGGTAGCGGGGCGATATTTTCGGGCCGAGACCACAAAATTTTCCATACCCAAAGGTACAGGATTTGGATGCGAGATTCAAGAGAGGGGATTGCAGTTGCTGCCCGGTTCATCCGGTCGTCAGGTTCACGCCCTTGTCTTTTCGCAGTAAATTCGCCGGCTTATTCGTATCATTAGGGTCGAATAATCCGGCGAATTTCGATTCGCGTCCTACCTGTTTATGCAAACCCTTTCTCCGGCTCCTAAAACGTCTCTCCGGCCGTTGTTAGCGCTGCCCGTTATTGTTTCTGCGCTCGGTTTCTTTGTCGACGTATATGACATGCTCATTTTCAGCATCGTCCGGGTTCCTAGTCTGGAGTCAATGGGTCTCACCAAGGTGCAAATCAAGATCGACGGCACCTTTATTTTGAACTGTCAGCAGGTCGGGTTGGTACTGGGTGGTATACTGTGGGGTGTCATCGGCGACCGACGGGGCCGCATGTCCGTGCTGTTTGGCAGCATTGTGATGTATTCGCTGGCCAACATCGCCTGTGGTTTTGTGCAGACCATAAATCAGTACGCTCTGCTCCGGTTCATTGCGGGCGTGGGTTTGTCGGGCGAAATTGGGGCCGCCATTGTGCTGGTGTCCGAGATTTTACCCAAAGAAATCCGGTCCTACGGCTCGTCGGTGGTGGCGGGTGTCGGCTACCTCGGCGCGGGTGTTGCCTATGCCACACAAGCCCTGTTCGACTGGCGAACGGCATTTTTTGTGGGGGGTGGCATGGGCTTGTTGCTATTGCTGCTTCGAGTGAGTGTGTTGGAGTCGGGGCTGTTTGTGGACTTGAAAAAAGAGCAACATGGCGTGAGCCGGGGCAATTTCCTGCACTTTTTCAGTAGCTGGGACAGCACCCGAAAATACCTCCGCTGCGTGGCGGTGGGCATTCCAACTTGGTTTGTAGTGGGCATTCTGGCCACCTTCGCCAACGAATTTGGCGAGGCCCTCGGCATTGCCGAACCCGTGAAACCCGGTCAGTGCGTCATGATGATTTACCTCGGCCTGGCCGGGGGCGACTTGCTATCCGGGCCACTCAGTCACTGGCTCCGTTCCCGCCGACGAACGGTTATCTACCTGCTTATGGCCAGTATGACCCTGTGCGGAGTTTATCTGTTCGCGGGGGTTAAAACGGCCACCGGACTCTACACGATCTGCCTGTTTCTGGGTTTCTGCACGGGCTACATCGCCATGTACCTAACAATGGTAGCCGAGCAATACGGCACCAACCTCCGGGCGACGGCCACCACCTCGGTACCAAGCGTTGTGCGGGGCATGGTGATTCCGATGGCCTTTGTGTATCAGGGGCTTCAGCGCGAATTCTCCATCAGTGCGCTGGTTTCTGCCGGTTTGGTTGGCCTGGTGGTTTATGCACTGGCGTTCTGGTCGTTATCCGAAATCGAAGAGACGTTTGATAAAGACCTGGCGTTTGTGGAGGAGTAGGAGCCAATTGGCCGGTCTTTCACACCCCTCAAATCTGCGAATACCCCATCGGCTCCAGAGACACGCGAATGATGTTGGAAACCGTGTTGGCATTGGCCGGCAATGGCGATATCCGCTTCCAGTCGGGATTGGCACTAAACTCCTTCCAGTTGGCATCGCGCTCGGTCATATCCTTGAAAACCAGCATATACGTGACTGGGATATTCGTGGCAACCACTGCACTTCGTTTTCGCGACAGCTTCGTCGGTTTTGGCAGCGTCGGTTTGGCAGACAGGTAGCATCAGGGCACACCTTATGGTGGTCAATGCGCCCAGGATCAGGTTTTTTCTCATTGCGGTCGGTGGGCAAATTTACCGAAAAAATGTAGTTTGGTGGCCAACTCCTTATTTCTATGCAATCCTCGACTTTTTCTTCTCCTCAAACCTCGCTCCGTCCGCTGTTTACGCTGCCCGTTTGGGTGGCTGCATTGGGCTATTTTGTGGATGTCTATGACCTGCTTCTGTTCAATATTGTGCGGGGGCCAAGCCTCAAAGATCTCGGTCTCGATGAGCGTTCTGTCTCGCTCATGGGCGGAACCATTTATAACTACCAACAGGCCGGGCTATTGCTGGGGGGGATTTTGTGGGGAATTCTGGGCGACAAACGCGGGCGGCTATCGGTACTGTTTGGCAGTATAATTATGTACTCGCTGGCCAATATTGCCTGTGGCTTTGTGAAAAACCCGGAGGCCTATGCCTGGTGCCGGTTTGCCGCCGGGCTGGGTTTGGCGGGTGAGTTGGGTGCGGGCATTACGCTCGTATCGGAGATTCTACCCAAACACCTGCGGGGCTACGGATCGTCGATTGTGGCCAGTGTGGGCCTTTTTGGGGCCGTTGTCGCGTTCCTGACCGTGCAACTTTTCGACTGGCGAATCACCTATTTCATTGGCGGGGGCCTGGGCCTGGGTCTGCTGCTGATGCGGGTGAGTGTGCTTGAATCGGGGATGTATAAACGAATTACAAACGAGACCGTCAGCCGGGGCAATTTCAGCGCGTTTTTCACGAATGGCAACCGCTTCCTCCGCTACATTCGCTGCATTGGTATCGCCATTCCAACCTATTTTGTGATTGGCATTCTGGCTACTTTTGGCAATGAGTTTGGTAAGGCAATGGGCATCACCGACGAAATTCTGCCGGGCCGGTGCATCATGTACACCTATATGGGCACCGTGGTGGGCGACCTATTCAGTGGCTTTCTAAGTCAGCGGCTCCGGTCGCGCAAAAAAGCCATTGGGCTAATGATGGGGCTAACTCTGTTCTTTGTGTTGATCTATCTATTTGGTGGCATCCAAACCTCATCCATGTTTTATGTGGTTTGCTTGGGAATGGGTTTCGCCATTGGCTACATTGCCATGTTCCTGACCATGACCGCCGAGAGTTTCGGCACCAACCTCCGCGCCACGGCCACCACCTCGGTGGCCAACAACGGGCGGGCCACCACGCTCCTGAGCATCCCGGCATTTCAGGCTATGAAGCCACATGTGGGGGTTATTGGGGCTGGGGCCATTGTGGGGATTATTTGTTTTGTGCTGGGTTTTTGGGCGTTAGTCACGATGGATGAGACATTTGAGAAAGATCTCGATTATTCGGAGTGATGCCAATACGACAAAAAAGCAGCCCCCGCGACATTCGCCGGGGCTGCTTTTTTGTCGAGCAAATCAGAAAACCTTACTGCTTATCCCGCCACACGCGGGTATACTGATCATCTTTACCCTGACAGTCACGTTTACACCGGGCAGCACCGAGCCATCTTCCGATGAGGTCACCTTACCCGTTACGACCCGATCCTGGGCCAGCGATGGTAAACTGAACGGGCACAGTAAAAGCTGTACAATTAAAAGTTTGCGCATGTTTGTTGAGATCAAGTAATGTTAAATTCCAGCGCAAACATCTCAAAAAATAGTAACCAATAAATCTCCGTCTATTAAGTCAAAAAACATTAAAAAAGGTGGTTCGAGAGAGTCTCAGAACACCTTTTTAAGTACTATTTTTTGTACGTATTAAACGAGGAATGTGATAAGTAAAAATGCTTGGTTGAGCTATATTATGCGACAACCCACGGCAACGGCCGACCGTCTCACACCTAAGAAATTTGAACAGTCGGGGTTTGCTCAACCACTTCTTTCTCACTCCCCGTTAGTTCGGCCAACAGCTCATGGACGTTTACGGTGGCAAAACTGCTGGCATAATCGGCCATTGCGTAGGGGATGATCAGGTCATTGTTGTTGATCACCCCTCCGCAACTATAGACCACATTCGGCACGTAGCCTTCGCGTTCGTTTTCGTCCGGGCTGAGAATAGGGTCGGTGGTGCGGCCAAGCACTTTGGTGGGGTCGTTGAGGTCGAGCAGAAACGCACCGATAGCGTATTTCCGCATGGGGCCAACGCCATGACTCAGCACGAGCCAACCGGCTTCGGTTTCGAGGGGGGAGCCGCAATTGCCCAACTGCACATATTCCCAGGGGAAGGTCGGTTTCATGAGCAACTCTTTGGTCTGCCAGAAATACAGATCGTCGGAGAACATAATGTAGATGTTCTCGCCGTCCTGTCGGGAAATCATGACGAATTTTCCATTTATTTTGCGCGGAAACAGGGCCATGCCTTTGTTAGAAACCTCGGCCCCGTTGAGTGTACTGACCGTGAAATGCAGAAAATCTTTGGTTTCAAGCAACTGAGGAAACGTCACCCGCCCATTGTAAGCCGTATAGGTAGCATAGTAAGTTACCTCGCCATCGTCGTCGGTGAATCGCACAAAACGGGCATCTTCGATGCCGTTGGTTTCGTTGGGCGACGACGGGAAAATGCACCGCTCGTCCAATTCCAGATCATCATCGAAATGAAGTTCATAATTGGAGCGGGCCAAGGCTAAAATTCCACTTGAAATGGCCTCATACTCCGCATTATATCGGTATTGCGCGGTTAGTCGCTTGATAAAATCTTCGAGGTCATCGAGCGTAAACTCATCGCTCATGGCCCCCATAATCTTCTCCGAAATACTGTTTACCAGGCGGAGTTCATAGAGTTTGCGCTCAAACTGGGCCTTGTTGAAATGCTGATTCGGCTTGATTTCGGGCGAGGTCACATAGCGCGAAGGCTTGCGCAACACAATTTTGCTCTGCTCGTCAATGTATCCCATCCGAAACGAGATGGACGATACGTGGCCCTCACCCGTAGCCCGCAAGCTGATAATGAATCGTTTATAACCAGGCAGCACGTTGGTTTGATCCGGATGCCAAATCATGGAGGGGTTAAACAAAGCCGCCGACTCCAGCGAGTATTCCATCGTGAAATAGGCTCCGAGCAACAGCTTGCGTTCGAGCGTCAGTGGCTCATCGGTAAGCAGGCTGCTTTTGATCTCGGCAAAACGTTTCAACAGAAACCGCTCCAGCCGGTGGTGCCGACTGCCAAACTCCCGGATTACTTCTTCGAGTTTGGCTTTGACTTCTTCCTGCGTCAGCGAACTAACGCGGGCAATAATTTTGAGAGTGCGGTTGCTGCTGCCAAACTCAAACGGTCGGAACAGTACGCGGGTGGGGTCGGGCCGGAGTACGATTCCGGTGCGGGTTGCTTTTACGCTCATATCGTTGCAAAACTACACTCCCTTAAACGCAAAAAACAAGACAGTTATGCAGTCTTGTTTTTTGCGCCTATAGATTTAATGAATTATTCACCCCACCACCAGGCTCGCGTCAACCCGCCGAACCGAAGTCCGTTGCTTTTGGGCGGCCTGTAATTCGGTGAGAGCCAGCAGATACGACAAAGTCGATTCGGCCCCCTGATTCAGGTTTACGCGGTCGGTGTGCAACCCATCGCAACAGCCGCCCGTGCGTTGGTCATAGAGTGGCAGACCCAAATCGTTGGAGCCTGTGAACCAGCGGAAAATGCGCACAGCCCGGTTATACCATTTGTCGTTGCCCGTTTTTTTGTAGGCCGCCAGACAAGCCGACACCATGCTTTGAGCCTCCAGTGGTTGCTGATCGAAATAGGCACGGGCTTCGCCTTTCACGTAGAATCCGTTGGAGCCAATCGGCTGAAAATGAACACCCTGTTCGGCGGTTTGCATCTTCACCAACCATCGCAAGGACAGCAATCCGATCTTCGACAGTTCGGGGTCGTCGGCCAGCAACATCACGTGAGCAAGCTTGGCGTTGTCGTAATTCAGCGAATTCTCGAACCAGGGCCATTCTTCGGTGGCCGTTTCGATATATCGGAAATGGATTTTTTCGAGCAACTGCCGCTGAATGGTTTTGGCCAGCCTATCGTTGCTGAATCGTTTTTGGTATTCGTGGATGCCCAACAGCGCAAAGGCCCAGGCCCGTGGCGACGAAAAATTCGGGACGGTTGGCAACACGGACTCCATCATACTCATGGCCCAAATGGTCAGGTTGCGGTTGGTGGAGCGGCCCAAACAGGTACCGATGGCCCAAATAGCCCGTCCGGTGCTATCGTCGGAGCCAACGTCTTCGAGCCAACGCCGGTCATAACTCATGAAGTTGCGAAACTGCTGCTGATCGCCGTTGTAGGCATAGTTCAAAAAGGCCGAGTAGGTGTCGGTCAGTTGGTGCAATCGGGCATCGTTGGCGTGTGGCCCCGACTCTGTGAGCATCAGGCTCAGAATCAACGCCCGTGCCACATCGTCGGTACAATAGCCTTCTTCGTAGAATGGCAGGTGATACCGGGCGTGTTGCGCAATGCCGGTCGAGTCGCTCAGGCGAAACAGGTGATTGAGTTTAATAGCGGGCAACTGAAACGAGCCACTAGTGCTGGTTTCATAGGGTAGCTGGTTAGCCACCGCGTTCACGCGCTCATACCGGGCTTTGGCAAAGCAGTCGCCGTAACGACCTATAACGTGTTCCCACGTCATGTCGCGGCCCATCAGAAAAGCTCGTTTCCGCATAGCATGGCGCATGGGTTCATCACCCAACAGCATCATGATGGCCTCGGCTAGCGCATCCGAATCATTGAATGGCACCAGCATACCCCGCTCGTCGGCCAGCAGTTCGGTGGCATGCCAGTAAGGCGTTGATACCACGGCTTTTCCACCACCAAAGGCATAAGAAAGCGTTCCCGACGTAATCTGGGCTTCGTTTAGGTAGGGCGTTACATATATATCAGCCGCGCCGAGGTATTCGAGCAGGTCGTCTAACTCCACAAACTGGTTGTAAAAACGCACGTTTTCGCCCACGCCGAGATCGGCGGCCATTTGTTTAAGTTTATCGCGGTAGGCCTCGCCCTCAAGCCGAATCAGGTGGGGGTGCGTAGCTCCCAACACCATATAGACCACGTTCGGAAATTGAGCCACGATTTTCGGCATCGCCTGAATCATGTTCTCGATCCCCTTGTTAGGCGACAGCAACCCAAACGTCAGCAGTGTTTGCTTCGACACCATTCCAAAGCGATCCTTGTAAAAATTGGGATCAACGAACGGG
>JAJAYX010000803.1 GCA_026785985.1 Rudanella sp.
CGGTTATACGTCATGAAGTACAGTTGTTAGGCCGCAAAGAAAAAGCACAGCGGCTACCCGAACAAGCGGAGATGCCCAGTTCAACGGGTTCAGGCTCGCGTCACCACCGGCTTTCTTTACCCAAGACACAACGAATTGAGCTCCGCCTGTTCGATGTGGTCGACCGGCTCAACTATCGGCACTACAGCGACATTTTCGTATCATTGCGGTTCAAAACGGATGACCTGCCTGATCGCCGGACTGTCATCGCCAACCTACTGAACGAACCAATGAGTACGCCAACCACTCCGAAAAAAGTTACTAAACCCAAAGCTGCACCCATTGTGGATGCGTCGCTGGCCGATGTTCATGGGCAAATTCGCGTTGTTATTGAGCGGGTTACGCCCGAACTCGATGGGGGCAGATTCCCGATCAAAGCCATTCCCGGTGATGTGATTACAGTGGAAGCCGACATCTTTGCCGATGGACACGACTACGTGTCGGCCCGGCTGCTCTACCGCGCTCCTAACGAAAAAACCTGGCAGGAGCGGCCTTTACACAAACTCGAAAACGACCGCTGGACGGGCCATTTTACGGTGGAACACATTGGCCGTTACCACTATACGCTCGAAGCCTGGGTCGATCATATTGGCTCGTGGCAACACGAACTCGATCTGAAAGTGCGCGACGGGCAGCGCGTGACAAGCGAACTGCTGGCCGGGGCCAAACTGGCCGATGGCATGGCGCACCGTGCTGGTGTTCAGGCCGGTAACACCGCCGACCAAGCCGAACTGTACCACGTGGCGGAACTGTTCCGCGACGAAAACGCCTACGACGAAGCTGTTACCATTGCCCTCGGTGATCAATTTCACCACTGGGCCGAAACCTACCCCGAACGCCAACACCCCACCCGCTATGCCGTTGACTCGCGGAATCCGCTCGGTGTAGAAGTGGATCGCGAACGGGCCGGATTCAGCACCTGGTATTGTTTGTTTCCGCGTTCGGCTGCGCGCGAGGAAGGCCGACACGGCACGTTCAGAGATGTGGAAAAACTCCTGCCACGTATTGCCGGTATGGGTTTCGATGTGTTGTATCTGCCGCCGATTCACCCCATTGGAACGGCCCACCGGAAGGGCAAAAACAACTCCGTTACCTGCCTGCCGGGTGAGCCGGGCGTTCCCTACGGCATTGGCTCGGCGGAGGGCGGACACGATGCGATTCATGCCGAACTTGGCACAGTGGACGATTTTAAACACCTGATTGCCATCGCCAAAAATCACGGCATCGAAGTAGCCATGGATCTGGCCATTCAATGCTCGCCCAACCACCCCTGGGCCACCGAACACCCCGAATGGTTCAAGAAACGACCCGACGGTTCGATTCAATACGCCGAAAACCCGCCCAAGAAATACCAGGATATTTACCCGGTGTATTTTGAAACCGAAGACTGGCGCAACCTCTGGGCTGAAATGAAGCGGGTGTTGCTGGTGTGGGCTTCGTGGGGAGTGCGGATCGTGCGGGTCGATAATCCGCATACGAAGCCGTTTGGTTTCTGGGAATGGGTCATCGCCGGAGTCAAAAAAGAACACCCCGATATGCTGTTTTTGTCGGAAGCGTTCACCCGCCCAAAAGTGATGCAGCTATTAGCCAAAGCGGGTTACGCCCACTCGTACACGTACTATGTCTGGCGCACCACCAAAGCCGAGTTGACCGAGTACATGACCGAGTTGACCGCCGGCGAAATGCGCTACTATTTCCGGCCCAATTTCTGGCCCACCACGCACGACATCAACCCGTATATGCTGCAATCGGGCCACGAGCCGCAGTTTTTGATTCGGTATTTTCTGGCGGCAACCCTGTCGAGCAACTACGGCATCTACGGCCCGTCGTTCGAGTTGATGGAACACGTTCCGTATCCCGGCAAGGAAGAGTACCTGAACTCCGAAAAGTATGAAATCAAGCTCTGGGATTGGGACAAAACGAACAAACTGACCTACCTGATTACGCTCGTGAATCGAATCCGGCGCGAGAATGCGGCTCTGCAACAGACCAACAACCTGACGTTCTGCCGCATCGACGACGATCAGATCCTGGCTTATTTAAAAACGTCCGGCGATAACAATCTGTTGATGGTGGTGAACCTCGATGCCTACAACCGCCGGTCGGGCATGGTGCAGCTTCCGCTCTGGCAATTAGGCATCGACAACAACCAGCCCTACACCGTTCACGACCTGATTACGGATGCCCGCTACACCTGGTCGGGCGAGTGGAATTACGTGGAATTAGACCCGTATATGCTGCCCATGCACCTGTTCAGGATTGAGATTTAAAGCCGTATATTTGTTCACAGTCAACGAAAAAACCAGATCGTATTATGGTAGCCGAACTGATTAGCGAACGGATATACTCGGTGGAGGAATACCTCGAACTGGAGCAGGAATCAGAAACAAAACATGAGTTTGTCAACGGAAAGCGCATCGAAATGCCCGGCGAATCACTAACTGCGAGTGAGATCGCGGGCCTTCCTTCCCCGTTCAGATGCGTAAGCATGGACAATATCTAACTGATTGATAGCCAATTATGACTTTTGATGATCAGGGTAATCTTTTCCCGTATGAGTTACTGCGGTCAGATATATCATCGATAGCTGAACATTTAGGTGGAACGAGTACGAGAAATCGCTTACTGACATTATTTAGCCAATATGTCAATGAGTTGTCAGATACTCTCAACTGCTCTTTTGAGCAATTAGTGGGTGGTAGCTTTGTTAATTGTAAGGCTCAACCAAACGACATAGACGTAGCCAATTTGGTTGCTCTGCCCGATCCTGAAGATGAGGTAATTGACGCAATTATGCCGTTTCTAACGCTTGGAGGCTCCCTTGAAACGTTTTCGGTTGATGGGCATTTGATTCCGGTTTATGACAAATCGGACGAGCGTTATGCCAATACAGTAGCTCGAATTGCTTATTTTCGAAAATGGTTTGGTATAGATCGTAATGATCAACCAAGAGGTATTTTGCATTTAACACACAACGTATGAAAGAGCCACGACAAAGTCAGACAATTATTGAGGAATTACATGACCTCAATCAACTGATTGTTGATTCAAAACGGCTGGTGCAAATGCACCCGTCGGATAAGCTTCTTTTACTGGCCGTAAAGCAGGATGAGCAACGGCAAAAAATGCTACTGAAAGA
>JAJAYX010000804.1 GCA_026785985.1 Rudanella sp.
GGGTCTTGGTCGTGTCTCCAGCGTTTGCTGAGGTCGTGTTTGATACCAGAAGACTTGAAAATCCGGTCGCCAAACCGGAGGGCTACGAACCGGAAGAAGTCGCGCCAGATCAACTCAAAAATAAGCCAATAGGTCGAGTCGTTTTTTATCCGTTCGGCTTCGTAGCGCATCACTTCTTCATAAATCAGCCGGGGCGACAAGCAACCGTAAGCCAGCCATGCCGAAAACTTGCTCGAATAATCTTCGCCCAACAGTCCGTTGCGGGTTTCTTTGTAGGTTTTGATCAGATCGTGTTCCCAGAGGTAGCGTTCGAGTCGTTGGAGAGCCACGGTTTCGCCCCCTTTGAAAGTAACAGCCCGGCGGGAGTCGATTTGTAGATCAGCGGGAAAACCAAACGTGGTCAGGTTGGGCATATCGCCGGGGTCAACGTCCGGCACCAGTTTAACCCGCACCGGATCATCGAAGGTGGCTCGGATTTTGGCCCGGCGTTCCACCTGATTCCGAAACTGGGTGAACATATCGGGCAAACGCGCTATCTCGAACGGCAGGTCACGCACATGATAAAGTGTTGATTGCCAGAACAACTCAAGCTCAATATTCTGAGGTTTGAGCAATCGGCTCAGGCGCGATTCAACGTCGGTTTCTTCGCTCGTAACTTCTTTGCTGGCATAAATGGCCGAAACTCCCATTTGCCGGGCCAGTTCGGCCAGGATTTTGGCAGGATCGCCCACCCGCACAATCAGATGTGCCCCCCGGTTTCGGAGATTTCGCCGGAGGTCAGCTACACTTTCGATCAGGAAATTGGCCCGAAAAACGCCTGTTTTACGAAAACCAAGACTGGACAACTCGGTAAATTGGCGGGGGTCGAAAACAAAAACGGGCAACACCTCGTCGGCCTGTTGAATGGCCCGGCTAAAGCCTTCATTGTCATGTAATCGCAGATCGTTGCGGAACCAGTAGAGAATACGCTTCATCAATGAACAGTTATCAGTTAATAGTTCCGGCGGGGAACCGCAACAGTTAGTTTACTCTAAAACTACTTATGCAAGCAAACTGTTGCGGTTCCCCGCCGGAACTGTTGGCTGTTGGCTGTTCACTGTTTTATTGTTCGTTCAGGTTCCAGTTGTAATCCAGAAATGAGATTTTTGTGTCTTTGCCGATCTTGGTTTTCGAGTACTTATTCACCCACTCTACCACCGACTTTCCGTTTTCGTTCCAGTCGCCTTTATACCAGTCGAAGTATTTGGAAAGCGTCGTTTTGTCTTTCGATATGAAGTTTTTCGACGGGTTATTCAGGAAATCGCTGCCCTGATCGTCCAACTGGGCATCTAACTTATTGGCCATGAAAGCTTCATTACGCAGGCGGGGACACGAAATCGACGCGCACACAAGGGCAAAGTGAATGCGCGGATCATCAAATTTCTTACGGAGTGTGCCGTGTTCAATGTTGTCGAGGCTCGTTTTTTCACCACCAATAGTAAAAAACTTCTTCGCCCAGGGCGTGTTCACGAACGGCACCTGATTTTTGGGGCCAATGTCTTTGATGCTCTTCACCGGGTAGTTGTCCAGAATAAGCCGAATCGTGTAGGCGTTGTAGGCATTGATCCAGTAAGCCATCTGCTCGTTTTTACTCCACGAAGCCGCTGGCGGGTTCTTGCTCAACACGTCCAGATACCCGTTAAATTCTTTTTCGTCTTTCTTGAAGCCTTTGTAATTAACCTCCCCTTTCTCATTCACGTATTTCTTCAACAGCCTGTCGAAGGCACTGTGATCAACGCTTGTGGGAGCGGATGCGAAAGTCAGTATTGAGGTGAGCAGCATCAGAACCGCGGCCAGCAGGGTGATTTTCTTGTTCATGGTGAATGTCGTAATGACTTACTTTGTTTGTATTGATAAATACGCTTCACAAGCCCGAATAGTTTTGAGTTACCCAATCCAAAATCTAACTATGAATCTTGATTTAACCGGAAAAACTGCCCTCGTCTGCGGCAGCACACAAGGAATAGGCCGTGCATCGGCCATTGAACTGGCTCTGTTGGGTGCCAATGTCGTGCTGATGGCCCGCAACGAAAATACCCTCCAAACCACTCTCGCCGACCTCGATACCAGCCGGGGCCAACACCACCAATACGCCGTGGCCGATTTCAGCCAGCCGGGGAATGTATCGGAGTCTTTGAGTAAGTTATTAACAAAAAAGCCTGTTATTCACATACTTATCAACAATACGGGTGGTCCCGCAGGTGGCCCGCTCATCGAAGCCCAGGCCGATACGTTTGTACAGACGTTTCACAACCATTTGATCAACAACCAGACCCTGGTGCAGGCTCTCGCACCGGGTATGCGCGATGCCGGTTATGGCCGTATTGTCAACATCATCAGCACCTCGGTAAAACAACCCATTGTGGGGCTTGGCGTATCGAACACCATCCGGGGGGCTGTCGCGCAATGGGCCAAAACGCTCTCGCTCGAACTGGGCCGCTGGGGCATCACGGTGAACAATGTGTTGCCGGGCTACACCCAAACGGCCCGTTTAGACGCTGTTCTGACTATGCGGGCCAAATCGTCTGGAAAAACCGAAGCCGAAGTGGCGGCCCAACTGGAAAGCGAAATTCCCATTGGGCGGTTTGCCACTGCCGAAGAAGTTGCCGCTGCGGTGGCCTTTCTGTGTACCCCGGCAGCAGCCAGTATCTCCGGCATCAATGTGCCGGTGGATGGCGGGAAAACAGGTGGGCTTTAACGCAACGCCTTCACCGTTTGCCGGACGGCTTCGGCATTGGTCGTTGGGGTGTAATTGAAGCGGTCGTTGAATTTGGTGGAGTCGAAATGGTAGGGACGGTCATACTGGTAACGCATTTCATACATTTCTTTCAAAATCGGCACGAAAACTCCCAACCCACGCATTCCCCAACCGGGCAGCGTCTGGCATTTGGAGGGCGCGTTCATGAGCTCGGCAAACAGCTTGGTCCACTCCTGACCAGTAGGCGCGTGGTTGTCAACGGGCAGGTTCCAGATTGCGTTGAATGCATCGGGCGTGTTGCCCAAAATGGCAGTGCCTTTGCCGAGGTCAGGCGTGTAACCGGTTGAGTGAGGGACGTTGGCATTGCAGAACCACTGAGCCGATTTCCCTTTGACAAGGTTATCGTAGATCATGTTCATTGTGATACTCTTGTCCTTGATCGGACCGAAAAAGTCGGGAGCGCGGGCAATGATCGCACTGATCTGCCCGCGTTCCACGGCTTCCAGAATATGGCGGTCAACCATTGCCCGAACCTCGCCTTTTTTGCTGCATGGGCTGATTGGTGATGCCTCGGTGATGTGTTGCACATTGTCGCCCCCAATGGCATAGACATTGTCGAAAAACACCAGTTTGGCTCCGTGTCTGGCGCAGGCCGCCACCACATTCCGAATGAGGGTAGGCCAGCGTTCCTGCCAGAGTTTGGTGTTATAATCGTAGCCAATGGTGAGGTAACAGACTTCGCTACCCGCCACGGCCCGGGAAAGTTGGGCGGGGTCGTTGAGGTCGGCGGGGTGGAGTTGGTCGGTTGGGTTAACGGGCTTTGGGGTGCGGCTCACCAGGCGAATGTCAGTGGTGTAGGTTGTGAGTGTTCTGGCAAGTTCAATGCCAATGGCTCCGCCCGCGCCGAGAATTGTTTGCATAAGTGGTTGATGGTCTGATTAGTGCGCCCAATATACCTGTGTATTCGTAGCCACCGTTTACTTTTGTGCTGGAAGGCCGAAAACCAGGCGATTTTTGCCTACTTTGCCTGACAATTGGTAGGTTTCAGACACACAACTCAATGGCTATTTTCTCACACAAAATCACCCTTTTCCTGGTATTAGGGCTATTGGTCATTGGCATTGGCATTCCCTACGCGATTTATTACAGCCGTCGCGATGCAACGGGCATGGGTGTGGGTGTTCTGGTAATGATCATGCTTGTAGCTGGGGTGGCCATCGCCCTCGACAGGTTGGCCGTGCGGTTTGCCTCTCCGCTTTGGGTATCAGTTGGAGAATTGGCCGTTCTCATCGTGGCGATGATAAGTTATTCATACTCAAGCCGTACCATCACACTTGATCTGTCGGCAAACCCCTCCCCCTATTTTGTTGTGATCTGGACAAACGACCAACCCGAAATGCTCGTTTTTCAGCAACGTTTTCCGCTCAATAAAGTAGCTGTTGTGTCAAGCGGAACCGTGGCCCTGCTCAATCAGGACGTATTTTCGAGTACAGATGTGAAGTTGCCTGCTCAATGGAACGGGCAGTTTTCGCGGGGAATGACCCTTGATCACCCGCGTTTTGCTTCGGCTTATTTCTATGGCCCCGAAGCCTACCTCAACAAACCAGCCGAGGTCGATAGTTTATTGAAGCAGGCTGTTCGTGAAGCCACACCTAACTGACAATTTTTTACACTGTTACCCCGTCTTTCAATCGTTCGGCGTTTTCGGCGATGCGGAGTTGCTCGATAAAGTCACCAATGTCGCCATCCATCACGGCGGTCAGGTTATATACTGTGAGGCCAATGCGGTGATCGGTCACGCGGCTCTGCGGGTAGTTATAGGTTCTGATTTTGTCGGAACGGTCGCCACTGCCCACCATCGTTTTGCGTTGCGAGGCAATAGCCGCATTGTGTTTCTGCAACTCCATCTCATACAAACGCGACCGCAACACGGTCAGGGCTTTTTCGGAGTTTTTGAGTTGCGAACGCTCGTCCTGGCATTGCACCACCAAACCCGACGGTATGTGCGTGAGCCGAACGGCAGAATACGTGGTGTTAACCGACTGACCACCCGCCCCCGACGAGCAAAAGGTATCTTTTCGGATGTCGTTCATGTTGATTTCCACGTCCACCTCTTCGGCTTCGGGCAACACCGCCACACTGGCTGCCGAGGTATGAATGCGGCCCTGGGTTTCGGTCGCCGGTACGCGCTGCACCCGGTGAACCCCCGACTCGAATTTCATTTTGCCGTAAACGTCTTCACCCTCAACCTCCATAATGACTTCTTTGTAGCCGCCGGAGCTGCCTTCTGTGAAATCGACAATAGACATTCTCCAGCCCTGTTTTTCGCAGAAACGCTGGTACATTCGGAAAATGTCGCCTGCGAAAATGGCGGCTTCGTCGCCCCCGGTGCCTCCCCGAACTTCCAGAATAATGTTTTTGGAATCGTTGGGGTCTTTCGGCATCAGCATCTCTTTCAGCACCTCTTCCAATGGCTCGCGCCGGGGCATAAGTTCGTCGAGTTCGGCTTTGGCCATATCGCGGAAATCTTCGTCTTTTTCGGTGGCGATAATCTCCTTGGCATTGTCGATTTCAGCCAGCAGTTGAGTGTACGCCTGGTACTGATTGACGATTTTCTCTAAGTCTTTATATTCTTTACTCAGCTTCACGTAGCGTTTCTGATCCGATACGATCTCCGGTTGCACAATTTGCTGGGCAACCTCATTGAAACGCTCCCGAATGGCTTCTAACTGTTCAAGCATGGTATTTGGTCATTAGCCCGCAAAATTACGGAAAAAGTAGCGGCTGGACTGTATCTTTACCCTACAACCAAACCAATATGCTCATGGAAGCCGTTGCCGTTGTCCCGAAACTGCCCGAAACGCTCGACGAACTGGAAGACGAAGAAATTCTGCGGATACCTGCCACCTGGGACGAATACCTCGACCTGCTGGAGACAACGCCGTATACTATTCAATTTTTAGAAGACGAGATTATCATCATGGGTCAGGCCACCGATACGCATGAACTGTTAGTTGCCCGCTTAATCAAGCTTTTTGCTATTTACTTTGATGATCTTGATTCTGGACATCGTGTTCTTGGAAGCAATGTCAGAATTGTAATTCCCGACCAGAAAGGCGATTTCAATGCTGATTTATCGGTTGTTCGGGGAAAGTCTGAATATGGCCCAACGAAAAAGGGACGTGACTCATCGGTGCGTATCAAAAACCCTGAAATTGTGGTAGAAGTCCTCTCGAAAGGAACCCGCCAATTCGACCTCGGCGGTAAACTATTGGCGTATCAGGATATTCCCTCGCTTCAGCACATTCTGTTAGTAGATCAGCAAACTGTCACGGCTCATATTTGTTCCCGCACCGACCGCCCTAACCAGTGGCTCACAACCACTTACAATGCCTTGACCGATGTTGTCCCCCTCGGCAGTTTTGCCCTTCCCCTGACCGATGTGTACCGGAAAATTGAGTTGGGGGTTTGAAGGTTAATTATTTATACACAGAATCAGCTATTTATGCATCTAAAGCCACTCGTTCACTGGATCGCCAGTTCGGTCTTCACTCTTTCAACTTCCGTTGCGGCACTCTTTCTCACTTTCACTCTTTCGCTCTTCTCCTGTAGCCCTGACCGGATCAAACAAACCGATCAGCTCCGGCAGGAGATGAATGACAAGAAAATTAAGCGGATCACCAACATCGAGCTGACCGAAACGGTCGATGCGTGGGGAGAGCAAATTGTGCTGGTGGCCCAGAACGAACTGACCGGCAAACTCAAAGCAGGTGGTTCCACGGCAGCTTTGTGCCAGCTGGAGCAATTACCCAAAACGGCGGCTTTGGCCAAACGATATGCCCTCACCATTGATTTGCTTGGCGCACAGGATGTGCAGAACACCCGCCTTTCCCCCAAAGAGCGTGAGGTGCTGGATGCGTACCTATATAACGCCGAGAAAAAACTCTCCCAACAATCTAATATTCAGCGGATTGCCGACACGCTTTACATTTATAACGCGGTTGTTCCAGCCGACAATATCATCTGCAAAACCTGCTTTGGCGATCAAAAAGAGCCGTTGGCGGTCTGGCGGCTGGCGTTCACGAAGCGGGAAGTGATCCGGCGAATGAACGGGAAGAAGAAATATAGTTGGTTTCCGCCCAGGAAACCAACTGCCGGGCGGTTTGAGCTGGTTCGTCGGCCACAATCTCAATTTTGTTGACTAACGATTGATCACGTTGCGAAAGCCCGTGCAGGTAGGCTTTGTCGTAATAGTCGAGCGTCAGGTCGGCAACAGTGGCATAATCGTTTTGGGCGAGCGCGTTGAGGGCATCCTGCGTGATTTTGCCACCCAGCCGCT
Source organism: Rudanella sp. (assembly GCA_026785985.1). GTDB lineage: Bacteria > Bacteroidota > Bacteroidia > Cytophagales > Spirosomataceae > Rudanella. Next base: position 7,077 of record JAJAYX010000804.1, read on the forward strand.
TTCTGATTCGTTCGGTGGCTTCTACCAGCAGACTGTGGTGGTTCGCCCCCCGGTCAATACCCGTGTATTCGCGCACCAACCGCTCCACCCGAACGGACTTCGGCATATCGACAAAGGCCACGGGTGCGGCCCGCATTTGCAACCAAAGCGGCATCGGCACATAGCAGGAACCCACGTTGCGGCTTTCGTCTTCGAGCCAGATCTGCTTGCCGGGGTCAAGCTTTCGCCACGCGCCAAACAGCACATTTTCAAACTGTTCTGTGGAGGGTTGCGGCAGTTGCCCGATGGCTCCGTAAGAAGACCCCTTATGATGAGCAAGTCCTTCAAGATCAATGATTTGCTCGCCTTGCTCGGCCAATTGTTTCAGAATATCGGTTTTGCCGGAACCCGTTTTGCCGCCCAAAATAAGCAGGTTGCGCGGTTCCGAAAAGACTGCTAAAACGGCGTTTCGGTACGCTTTGTAGCCGCCTTCGAGGGTGGTGGCTTTGATGCCCGCCGTGTTGAGCAGCCATGCGAATGAACCGCTCCGCATTCCACCCCGCCAACAATGCACCAGCACTTCTTTGTTGGTCAGGTTGAGTTTACGGGCCTGCCGCACAAAGCCCGACATCTTGATACCGATCAGGTCTAAACCCAACAAAACAGCGGCATCTTTGCCCGCCTGTTTGTATTTGGTGCCAACCAACGCCCGCTCCTCATTATCGAAGAGCGGAATGTTGATGGCCCCCGGCAAATGCGCATGGGCAAACTCCCCCGGCGACCGAACATCAATAACGGGCAGGGAGTCGGCTTGCGTCAGAAAATCAGAAACGGATAGGGGCATGGGTTAATGATTCAGGCACCGCCGATATAATTGAATCGTGTTTTCCAGCCCCAGATAGAGCGCGTCGCAAATGAGGGCGTGGCCAATGGATACCTCCAGCAAACCCGGCACCTGCTCGGCAAAGTACTGTAGATTATCGAGGCTCAGGTCATGCCCGGCGTTGATACCCAATCCCAGTTCCTGTGCCTTCTGAGCCGCCCGCACAAACGGAGCTACGGCGTCGGCACGGTTCGCAAAATAATGGGCTGCGTAGGGTTCGGTATAGAGTTCGATGCGGTCGGTGCCAACGGCTTTGGCCCCCTCAACCATGCGCTCGTCGGCATCCACAAAGATCGACACCCGGATTCCGTCGGCTTTAAACGTGTCGATGAGGGCGCGGAGATGGTCGGCGTGGCGGATGGTGTCCCAACCCGCGTTGGAGGTGATGGCATCGGGCGCGTCGGGAACGAGCGTGACCTGCGCCGGTTTCACACGCTTCACGAGGTCAATAAATCGCTCGTCGGGGTTGCCCTCGATGTTGAATTCAGTCGTGACGACTTCGTGCAGGTCCAGCACATCCTGATAGCGGATATGCCGCTCGTCGGGCCGGGGATGAACCGTGATTCCCTGCGCTCCAAAGTGTTCACAATCGAGCGCGACTTTAACGAGATCGGGGTTGTTGCCGCCCCGTGCATTGCGGATCGTGGCTATTTTGTTAATATTTACGGACAAGCGGGTCATAAATTTGGGGGAAGGGACGAAAGGAGGAAGGGCCTCCGGTTTCTGTATCCTTCGGGACACGTACCTATCCGTAACTTTTAGCGGGGGAAGTTGGTTCGGGAGCAAAGTTGCTCAACAGGACACAGAACAGTTTTTTTTTATAGTCCCAGCGGGACGATGTCTTTGTAGTAGAAGGCGTGGTCGTGGGCAAAAGTCCCGGCGGGACGGTGTCTATCAGGGCGTAAAAA
>JAJAYX010000805.1 GCA_026785985.1 Rudanella sp.
CAGTACTCCCACGCACAAAGCGCAATGCTACTTCCTGTGTAAAGCACAGCTAATCCCTCGCGATTCCAGCGACCCCCATTTAACCTGGCTCCGTAGCCCGATAAATCGTGAATGTACTCATTGCTGGCGATTCTAAAAACATGCATCATATTAGGCCATAATTCCGTGTTCCAGCCTTCCTAACAATCTTATCACGGTCTGGTAGCCACTCTCATCAAGCAATAAATACAATGGTTCTTTCTGCTTGATAGCTGAATTGGGGGCGGCCAACCAGGCATTAAAATCAGCCCTGGAGTTGAATAGTTTATTACCCTTCAATTGCCAGAGTTCTTCTGAACGATGTCTAACTACGGAAAGCGTTTCCACTACTGTTGAAACCTCCTGCACAAACGGAAACTTTTTGAGCAATTCGATCAGGAATGGCCCCTCTTTATCGTCAACTTTTATTGTTAGTTCCATTGGTAGTAAAGCAGAATAGGAAGATACGACTTCAAGTTGAATAACGCAAAGAACAAACGTTCAGTTTACAGAGCTTGTATTACCTCGGCCACCACTCTCGGATAATGTTCATGTTCAAGCACCTGCACCTTACGGGCCACATCGTCGGGGGTGTCGGTAGGGTCAATAGAGCAACGAGTCTGATAAATAACCGCGCCTTCGTCGTAGTGTTCGTTCACAAAATGAATGGTAATGCCCGATTCCGGTTCGCCAGCCGCCACCACGGCCTCATGCACAAAATGGCCATACATGCCCTTGCCGCCGTATTTAGGCAACAAAGCCGGGTGAATATTGATGGTCCGGTTCGGGAACGCCCGTACCAACTCGGCAGGGATTAACCACATGAAGCCCGCCAGCACAATCAAGTCAATGCGTTGATTTTGAAGCAATTCTGCAATTTGGTTGCTTTGGTAAAACGTAGGGCGGTCGAACACCAGTACCGGCGCATGAACCTGCCCCGTTCCAAAACCCCGCCGGGCGCGGTCGATCACTCCCGCTTTGGGGTTGTTCGTCAGCACTAGTGAGATGGTAACCTCAACCGAATTGGCAAAGTAGTCAGCGATTTTTTCAGCATTGGAACCGGAACCGGAAGCAAAGAGAGCGATGCGTTTCATTGAAGCCAAAATTACGCGATTTTCGTAACTTTGCCGACATACCCCTCTTTGCGTTAAGGTATGTTAACAACAAAATCGCTGACGTTTGCCTACGGTGCCGACAAACAGTTCGCCTTTCCTGATCTTTCTTGTACCGACCGTGAGGCTCTGCTGATTTTGGGTCGCTCCGGCACTGGCAAAACCACGCTGCTGCATTTGCTGGCTCTTTTGCTACAGCCCAAAGGTGGTTCGGTGGTGATGAACAACACCGATCTGACCCAGTTGAGCGCGGCTCAAACGGCCGCTTTCCGGGCTGAAAACGTGGGTATTGTCTATCAGAAACCACACTTCGTCAGTTCGTTATCGGTAATGGATAACCTGCTGATGGCCAATTATCTGGCAAGTCAGCCACAAAAAAAAGAACGGGCGCGTGAGTTGGCCAGTCAATTGGGGTTCACGGATCGTTTAGATAAAAAAACGAATCAGCTGAGTCAGGGCGAGCAACAGCGGGTTAGCATTGCTCTCGCTGTAATGAACCAACCCGGTGTGATTTTGGCCGACGAACCCACCTCCAGCCTCGACGATACCAATACCGACCTCGTGATAGACCTGCTCCGGCAACAATCTGAGCAAATTGGGGCCAGTTTGGTGGTTGTTACCCACGATCAGCGATTGAAAGATGTATTTCGAAACCGGGTGAATCTGTGAAAAAAACTCTCCTCCTATTCCTGCTCCTGCCTCTTCTTGCATCTGCTCAAAAGCGCGACGGCGCACCGCGAAAGCGAAAGGATTTCCTGGTGACGATGGCGACCGATTATGGCACCATGAAACTGCTGTTGAGCGATCAGACCCCGAAACACAAAGACAATTTTATTAAGTTGGTGAACGATAAATTCTACGATGGCTTGCTCTTTCACCGGATCATCCAGGAGTTTATGGTGCAGGGAGGAGACCCGAAATCGAAACAGACCGAGCCGGGGCAAATCCTGGGAGGTGGTGATATCGGTTATAAGATTCCGGCAGAATTTGTGCCAACCTTGTTTCACCGGAAAGGTGCCATAGCCGCTGCCCGCGACGGAAATCCTGAAAAAGCGTCGAGTGGATGCCAGTTCTATTTGGTGCAGGGGCGCGTGTGGGACGATGCCGGGTTTCAGCAACAAATGGGCCGTATTCAGAGCCTGAACGGACGTTTGCCTACACCCGAACAGAAACAGGTTTATCAAACCATTGGCGGCACCCCGCATTTAGACGGAAATTACACCGTTTTTGGGCAGGTAGTCGATGGTCTCGCCGTGATTGACAGTATTGCCAAACAGCCCCGTGCCGAACGGGATCGGCCCATCAAAGACATTCGGATGACCGTATCGGGCGAATGGGTGAAGAAAAAGAAATTAGTCAAAGTATATAAAGTGCAGTATTGATGCGTATTCTCATTACCGGGGCTAACGGATTGTTGGGCCAGAAATTAGTTGATTTGCTGGCGAAAGATGCCAGCGTTGATCTCGTGGCGACGGCCCGGGGCGAAAACCGTTTGCCCTTTTCCGAAGGGTATACCTACCGCTCAATGGACATCACCGACCGCCAGCAGGTGCTGGATGTGATGGGCGAAGTTCGGCCCGATGCCGTTATTCACGGTGCGGCCATGACCGATGTGGACAAGTGTGAAATAGACAAAGATGCCTGCTGGTTGCAGAACGTAACGGCCGTGGAATACATCGTGGAGGGATGCCGCCAAACGGGGGCGTTTTTGTGCCACGTCTCCACCGATTTTATTTTCGATGGCGAGGCTGGCCCCTATGACGAGCAGGCCGAGGGAAACCCGATCAGTTTCTATGGATGGAGCAAATATGCCGCTGAGAAAGTGGTGATCAACGCGCCAATCAGATGGGCTATTGCCCGCACGGTTTTGGTGTATGGCATTGCCCATGACATGAGCCGGAGCAATATTATTTTGTGGGTCAAGAAATCATTGGAAGACGGCAAGAAAATCAACGTCGTCACCGATCAGTTCCGCAGCCCGACGCTGGCCGAGGATTTGGCCGCCGGATGCACCCTGATTGCCACCCAACAGGCCGAAGGAATCTTTAATATCTCAGGCAAAGAGGTGTTGACTCCCTACGAAATGGCCATCCAAACGGCTGATTTCTTTGCCCTTGACAAGTCGCTGATTAATCAGGCCGATGGCTCAACGTTCAAACAAACTGCCCGTCGGCCCCCGCGCACAGGCTTCATTATCGACAAGGCCCGAACTGAACTCGGCTACAATCCGCGCAGTTTTTCAGAGGGAATTGCGCTGCTGGCCGAGCAGTTGAGAGTGGTCTAAACCAGGATTTTCTGAATTTCTCTGATTTTCCGGATTTCTCTGCCTATAGTCTTGACCTGTAATACACCGGACTACACTTAGTAAGCCGGGAAGAAAATCAGAGGTATCACAACAATCCCAAAAATCCTGGTTCAAACCCCGACCTTCTCCGGCTCCTCCGCAAAAGCCGGGCGACCGGGGATGTAGTGCCGAAAAAACGAGCCGACTTTCATTTGGAGGACTCCGAAAACGGCTTCTTTGAAGATTTTTGAGGACATTTTGGAGGTACCCCGCGTCCGATCGGTGAAGATGATGGGTACCTCAACGAGCCGGAAACCGTATTTCCAGCAGGTGAACTTCATTTCGATCTGGAAAGCATACCCCACAAACCGGATGCGGTTTTGCAGGATCGTTTCGAGCACCCGGCGTGTGTAGCAAACAAAACCAGCCGTGGGGTCCATAATGGGCATTCCCGTTATGAAACGAACGTAAACCCCTGCAAAATAAGACATTAACACCCTGCCCATTGGCCAGTTCACCACGTTTACACCCTTGATGTAGCGCGAACCCACGGCTACATCGGCGGGGGGGAGTTGCTTTCCATCATCGTCTAACGTGCCAGTAGCACAGGCGTGATAAAGTCGAATCAGATCGTTAGGATTGTGCGAGAAATCGGCATCCATCTCGAAAAAATAGTCGTAGCCCCGCGCCATGCCCCATTTGAACCCATCGAGGTAGGCCGTGCCGAGACCGAGTTTACCCTTCCGCTCCAGCAGATGCAAGCGGGCCGCGTCAGGCCGGGTGATGCTGCCGGTCATTTCTCCCTGAATATCACGCACCACCTGAGCCGTTCCATCGGGCGAACCATCGTCCACGATGAGTAGGTCGAACGGGCAGTCGGAACCACCGTCGCGCAGGAAAAAGACCTTGCGGATGATGGCTTCGATATTCTCGATTTCGTTGTAGGTCGGAATAATTACTAAGCTATCTCTCACGACGATGGGAGCAAGGGAGTTAACTTGCTTTTACTTTTAAACACTGTGAACCCCAAAGTTCGTGCTTTTAAAATGTTAAAAATTGTTAGAAGTCAATTTTCTTGCTTTTGTAGCACTGTCCGCAGGACAGTGCTACACCTTCCGCGCCACCACCATTGCCCGGCCCGGAATGGTGCGATAGGTGACTACTTTGTGGGACTTCAACCCGGCAATCTGTTGCCAGGCCTGAATTTCGGTAATAGAGTAATTCCCTGCCGTGCTGGTCAGGCCATAAAAAAGGTCGGTGGATCCACCCACAAGTTCGGGTTTGGCCCCCGTTTCGGGCCGGATAAATTCGTTGATGATATAGACTCCTCCCGGACGCAAGGCTTGCGCGACTTTTTGGGCGACAGCCCGGTTTTGCTCGTCGTTGAAATGGTGTGCCAGGCTCGACATCAGCACAATATCGTATTGCTCCGTCCCAAAATCGTCGGTGAGGGCATTTCCGGGTTGGTGTCGAACGCGGTCGCCCAAACCCAACCGGGCCAGCAACGGGGCCGCCTGTTCAATGGCTTCGGGCAGATCCAGAATCGTAGATTGCAGGGTAGAAATCCGGCGGCAGAGAGCCACCGAATGCTGCCCGTGCGAACCGCCAATATCAAGCATGGCCGTGGCGGTTTTTGGCACGGAAGCCCGTCGGCCAAACTCTTTGGCTTCGGTGCCGGTGGCCGCCAGCATCGCGTTCTGGTAATAGTGCCACTGCTCGGTGGTGAGGTTATCGTGGTAGTGAATGCCCTTGCCCGTTTGCAGGTATTCGCCCATATGGTTGAGCCATTCCCACATCACCCGATTGTTGAACAGCATCATACCATACACCGATTCCGGGTTGTCGCGTAGCACCCACTTCCGGGCCGATTTGGTAAGCGAAAACCGCCCGTCCGAGTACCGGAAGTACTTCATGGCCGTGAGTAACCCCATCAGTTCGCCGGTGGCTTTGGGGTGAAGCCCGCAGGCTTCGGCTACGTCTTCAGCGGTCTCAGCTCCGTTGGCAACGGCCTCAAAAACGCCTTTGTCAGCGGCTTCCAGCACCGCCTTGGCCATAACGGGCATGATTTGGGCGTGGAGCAATGGCCAGGGAACAATGTCGGCGCGGAGGGCCAGCCACTCGAGTGGGTTGTCGGGGGAAATGGAAAGTTGCATCGAAGGAAAGTCTCTGTCTGTATAACCTCCGGGAAGGGGGTTGGGTTTAGGCGGGTTTAAATAAGACACTTTTACCCCACCACCCGATACAGCCCCTGCCAGGCCCAATGGAGTTGTTGCTCGATTCGTTGCCAGTCGGCTTCTTTGATCATACCCCGCTTTTGGGCTTCGTCGCACTGACGCATGGCCTGAGCGCGGAGTTGGCTGTAATCGGCAAATTTATCCGGCGATACACCATAGAGCGCCCCCGCTGTCTGGGCGAGTGCTTTTGCCAGATCATCGTAAGAATATTTCTCGCGTTCACGGTGAATAATCCACCAGTCCAGCTCTAAGCGGGCCACTTTCTGCACATCGAATTTCTCTTTGGTCAGTCGCTGAATATCCGAATAATAATCAATCAGAAGGGGCAAGGCTTTCTCATACTCGGCCCGCAACGAACCCTCTTTGAATACAAAAGCCGCTCTTGCTGCTTGAAATGCCAACCCATACGACCGCCAATACGGGGCGTTGAACTGATTCCGAAGGCCCCCCGCCAACTGCCGGTACAGTGTAAAGCGACTTTGGTTGTAATACGACCGCCACATGGCCGTTTCGATGCGGGCCACGCTGTTGGGGTCGAACTGCCGGATGCTGTGTTCGCGGGGAATGTACAGATCGGTGGCAATCCAGATTAGCACACCCACGAGAACGAGGAGCCAAAAGCGGTGGGATGTTTTCAGTTTCATAGTTCAAACATAAGGGATACACAAAGTTAGCGGATAAAAAAACGGTCTGTGAGGACACAGACCGTGCAGGAAGAGAAAAATTATAACCGTAGGTCACAAACTACGTTTTCTTCACCGGCTTTTTTGCGCCAGCCACCACCGGGGCTTTTTTCGTCATCGTAACGGGGTCCCAATGCACCACTTTTTGCTCGAAATAGCTTTCGTTGCAGGCCAACACGGGGGCCGCTGCCCGGAACCCAAACACAGGGTCTTCGATAGTGCCCTGACTGCCTTCACGCACGTTTTTGAAGAAATCGCCGAAGTGTTTGGCGTGGGCATCATCGTCTTTGGGCGAGTTGAATTTCACCTCTTTCACGGGTTCGGCCACGCGGGTTTCGGGGGGGTATTGCGCATCATATTGCTTCTTGAACTCCTCCTGCACTTCGGGCGTGAACGTAAAATAGCTGTCGTAGCCGTTGTAGCCGGGGGCAACCGGGAGTTTCTTTTTGGTCAGAATCAGGTTGTCTTCCGAGAACTCGATGGTGCCCTCGTTGCCAATGATGCGCGTGACGTTGCTGATTTTACCTGCATTGGCAAAGTTCACCCGCAACACCATCTGGAAAGCCTCGTGGGCGTCGGTTTTGGGGTAATCCATGATGCTCGTCATAATGTCGGGCACATCGCGGCCATCTTTCCAATAGGCGAGGTTGCCCGATGAGAAAATGCGCGTTGGCCCCAGCGTGTTCGTCACGAAATGGACACCCGTGATGAGGTGAATAAACAAATCGCCCGCCACGCCAGTGCCATAATCTTTGTAGTTGCGCCACCGGAAAAACCGCTTGGCATCGAATGCCCGTTTGGGGGCATCGCCGAGGAAACGATCCCAATCGAGGGTAGTCAACGAAGCATCCGGTGGGATCGAGTAATTCCAGGCCCCAATAGCGTTGAAGCGGTCACTGTTGGATTCGATGTAGTTGATCGGGCCAATGTCACCCGCCTGCACCATCCGTTTGGCTTCCTGAAACGACGCGCTACTGATCCGCTGACTCCCTACCTGCATGGTTTTCCCCGACTTTTTCCAGGCATCAATCACGGCCTTGCCTTCGTTGAGGTGCTGCACCATCGGTTTCTCGCAATAAACGTGTTTGCCCGCTTTGAGAGCTTCAATCGTGATGTGGTCGTGCCAGTGATCGGGTGTTACCACCAGAACTGCGTCCACATCGGGCCGGGCCAGAATTTGGCGGAAATCGCGGGTGGCAAGCAGGTCTTTGTCCTGGCCAAAAGCGGTTTTGGCATGGGCTAATCGTCCGTCGTAAAGGTCGGCAACGGCTACGAGTTCAACATCGGGGTTGCGGAGGGCGGCTTGTGTGTCGTAGTTCCCCTGAATCCCCATACCGATGGTGGCAATGCGGATTTTGTCGTTAGGGCTAATTTTTTTGAGGTTCGGAATATAGGCGGGCATCCCAAAAACGGTTTGCACGCCACCCGTTGCGGCCAAAGCCGAAGCTGCCGAAAGTTTCTTGATACAGGTTCGCCGGGAGGGGGTCATGGCGGTGCCCTATTTGCGTCTAAAAGAGTTAGAGAAGGCAGTATTTACCCGTTGGCCGGACTTTAGTGCTGGCAAGTCCCCCGAC
>JAJAYX010000806.1 GCA_026785985.1 Rudanella sp.
AGCCACTTTATAGTAGTATCTGGTGGTGATCATTCGGTGCAGAAACTTAACAGTCCACTGTTCGTCGGCGGCCTGCTGAATATAAAAAGCTTGTTCTTGTTTGTTTTCAAGTGGCATCAGGATACGGTAATGCGACCAGCACAGTTCACTTCGGAGGTGTTTTCGAAGTCTCGCTAATTCTCTCCCGTTTGTGGATAGAATTGGAAAAGCTAAAAAAAACTGCTTAAACTTCCACATATTCGGTAAGCTATATCCTTTTCCAAAAGCCTCAGTCAATTGAAGTGACAGGCTTTCGATTAAATGAATCCCATAATCAGCCCGCAGTTGACCTTGTTGCTCGATCTCAACTGTGATACGGCCAATATGCCAATACGCTTCAACCAGAGCAAACTTTGGATAAGGAGTTCGTGCTGCCTCGGCACTATCAACCAGGGTACGTAGGTAGAGGAATAACTCGACTGATTGAACTATTTGGGGTGATTCCATATCATTGTGGATTGCGTTTAGCGTTTCTGGTTCTCCTTTAGACGCACATTAATTGGCGAATGTTAGGCGGTAAAGTTATCATTTTTGCTTAATTCATTTTTACGAATACGCTAAAAGCAACAAGGTGTCAATAAGTGCGATCAAACTCACACTATTGGTGGTGGCTAAACCCACCCAAAATCAATTTTCAACAATTCATACAAAACATAATTTGTACAATGTTGAAAAATCTCCGAACGATTCGTTTATTTCTGTGCCGTATATCGGGGTTCTGGAGAAAATCTGTTGACGTAAACAGGATCAGACTAAAGTGGTAAATTTTACCACTTTAGTCTGGAGGTTCTGATTCGGACAGGTAGCCCTGGATGAAGCCCGATTAAAGTGGTAAATTTTACCACTTTAATCGGGCTTCATCCAAACTGTCTTTGGGGCCAGTTCAGACAGAACGTTTTCCAGTAGATCCCTCATTTGCCGACACTGATCCTGAAGCCGTATACCCTCCTGCTCGTTGGTTGGGTAAGCAAGTGTTTTAGCCATCGCTCTCACTTTATCCAGAGTGATGGCTAAAGGGCTACGCAAATCGTCAGGCGTTGACGAATCGGATAGGGCTGCTTGCTTCGGATTCTGACTGGTGATTTCCTCGACGGTTTTGATTAACTCCATTTGCACGGACGAGTCACCCAGGGCGATGATGTCGCTTTTGTTGACTTTGACCGTTCGGCCCAATACCTTTTTCTTAAGGGGTTCATCCAGCTTGTCGATTCCTTTGGCGTAGCGGGCATCCAATCGAATTGACTTGGGGCTTACCTGAAACTGATCGGCCAAAAGCTGATCGGTGCGCGGAGCTTGTTTGGTTTCAGCCGGTGAATCCTCTGACCGGGTAAGACTCGACTCCGAACCACTCTGCGCGGGTCGGCCCGCCTGTCGTTTCATGGTCAGGTATTTCAGTCCTCTCAAATAGGCCATCCGCTCAGGAGTCAGGTTCCGGCGACCCAATTGATTATCAATCATGTAATTTTTGACCTGCTCCAAATCAGGAAAGTCCCGCAATAGAATTTTGAAATCTATCCTGTTTCGTTGGCAGATGCCGTACCGGTTATGCCCATCAATCAACACGTAGACCGCATCCCCATTATCTGGCTGACCAATCTTATCGAAGGTAGTGTTCCAAAGCAGGAGGGCTTCCCGGCAACCTTCCTGCTTAATATTGGTTTCCAATTGACGGTACTCATCATCAGTCAGGGCCGGAATAAGCGACTCCAGTTCGGGCAGAATCATGATCCTGTCTTTAATGGATTCCTGCTGAACAAGCGAACCGCTCTCCTTCCGAATCAGGGTTTTATCGCCGAATTGATTGAGGATTTTTTTCATAGGTTAAGGGTGGCGATATATTCTTTAGCCAATTGCCGATAGTCCTGCGCGCCGGGCGAATTGGGACTATACTGGAAAATATCCATCTGGGCATACTGCGACTCTTTCAGGGCGGTGTTGAGTCGAATTTCGGTAGTAAATACCGAAAATTTAACCAGGTCCTGCCGGATTGTCTGAATCATTTCTTTATGGATCACCAACCGTCCGTCAACCCGCGTCAGCACGATGCCATCAATCATCAGCCGTTCATTGAAATACTGCCTGATTTCGCCAATCAACTCAAAGAGGTTATTGATTCCCTTCACGGCTGAGGTTTCGGGTTCTAAAACGACCAATGCGGACGAAGAGGCAATCAGAGAAGAATTGGTAAAGATATTCAACGCGGGCGGGCAGTCGATCAGAATAAAGTCATACTGATTGATGAACGGAGCCAGCACCGCCTTAAGCCGGAGTGCCCCGCTCGGCGAATGAGTCAGGTCGCGTTCGTATTTAGCCAGTTCGAGATTACTTGGAGTCACGTCGAAGTTCTCGACCACCGGATAAATTGGTAAGTCCTGCTTATGGATAAGGGCCTCAAAAAGTTGCCTCTCCGGGTTATCCATGCCCACGCACTGCGACAAATTACCCTGTGAATCCATATCAATTACCAATACCTTGTATTTCTGCAAGGCCAACGCTCGCCCCAGATTAATGGTCGTAGTGGTTTTGCCCACTCCGCCTTTATGGTTGACAATTGAAACGATTCTGGCTTTTCGGTCGGTAAAGGTCGAAAACCCGTACTGCATCAGCACCGGCTCCAGAGCCTGCAGATGTTTGGCATTCAACGTGCGTTGACCTGCGATAGCTTTGGGCAGAGTGCTAACAGGAAGGCCAGCTTCCTTAGCAATCGTGGAGACGGAGAGGGCAGACTTTCGGGCAAAAAAATTGACGACCTCCTGGTTAGTAATCATACGGCAAGGGGACTTATTTGCCCCAATTTTAGGGCATTTTTTGAATATTGTCAAATTTATGACCACTATTTATGGCAAAAAAGGACAATTATAAGCACCTTTGCCCTGAAAAGAACGTATCCGTTTATGGCCCGACATCGCTTGACCCCTGCTCTATCAGACATCCCCGACACGGCGGTCGGCTCAGTTGGCACTCGTCCGGTATCCGTTGGCCAATTCATCAACCAGTTTACAGCCTGGTTAACAAAGCCGGGGAATTATCCCCGTTTGGCCCGGCAGTTCGTACTGTATTGCCTGGAACATGGGCTACCCATCGACCTAGGCAGTCTTCGTATCTACGCTGGCGACAAGGCGGGTAATCAGGTTTCGCCAGTAAAGAAATTTCTGTTTTTTTACCAGATGCAGGGAATGCCGACCATTGTGCCAGACGCGTCCGCTCACAAGCGGATTTCACCAGCCGCCAACGAACTTATTCTGGGATACCTATCTGAAGCCACCCACCTGCGGGGCGATAAAACTAAAGAGAATTATACCCAGGCTCTCAACGCTTTTTTCACCTACATCGCCGACGAACAGAACGAGGGCCGGACGGCTTCGTTTTCAGCCCAGACCATCGGGCAGTACGTCAATGACCTGCGTAGGCGGGGTCTGTCGGCGTTCACGGTTAACTTCTACCTCTCCCCCATTAAGCAACTAACCGAGTGGGTAATCAAACACCGGACTCGGTTGGGGTTGACCAATGAGCAGGTTGACGGCCTGCGCGATGTGCAGACTATTCGCGGATTGACCATTGAGCGGGGGTTTTATAAAGACAGTCTCAACGAGGCCGAACGCGATCAGTTGCTGGCCCACATCGACGACCCCACCGACCGGGCCATCGTTGCCCTTTTAGTGCTGGAAGGACTGCGGACAGTGGAGGTGATTCGCCTGACGGTCGGCGACGTTGAGTTTGACCGGGAGCAGTTGCAGGTACGGGGCAAAGGCAAAAGCACCAAAAAAGCGATCAAACTTTTTTCGCCCTGCGCCAACGCGCTACGGCACTACCTACAATCGGGTACGGGCGTATCGCTCGTGGCTCCTCACTCCTACCCGCTTTTTCCAAATTTGAAAACGGCTCAGATTCGTTATCGGGTCGATAAATACCTCAAGGCTCTTGACCTCAAACGCCCCAAAATGTCGGCGCATAGCTTACGGCATACCACCGGCCAGATTATGATTGACAAGGGGGTAGAACCCATGTGGGTACAGCGGCATCTCCGCCACGAACTGTTTGAGACAACCCAGTTCTACATCAAGAAGCAGACCGAGCGGGACTACTTTGTGAAGATGCCGGATCAGGTTTAATTCCCTTAAAACCTGTTTCCAACAGATTGAGGACTTTCGACAAGCCAAAAAGTACAAACATCGCTTGTCAGACATTGTTCTCATATTTGTATCTATCTCAGCAATGGACAGGAGATTACGCATCAACTACCAGAAAACCCTGGCAACCCATTGGTACTGGCCAGCGGCTCGCCCGCTTTGGCGATAACCGATATATCGACACTTCCCTTATGATACTCCGCATCAATCGCTGACGAAGGCGCGTCAGCCGGAGCGGAACCGGCGTTTTGCCCTCGTTGGTCTCCGGCCCACAGGCGTGGACGAGTACTTGCCGGGCGTGGAGTTTTTGGCCAGTTCGTGGGCGTAGTCAGCCGCCCGAACATTGCCGAACAGGTCAGTTGCGAAGATGATTATTTCTACAGGCGCGGGGATTTGCGGATTCATCCGCTTAGAGTAGTTAAAAGGTGTACGCTGCAATGGAAGGGGAATCCCTAACCTATTGCCAGTCCAGCACCTGCGGCATATCCTGACCGTTGGTTCGGATGTAATCCGTATGTTGGGCCAACTGCTCCGTACACCAGGCAGTCAATGCGTCAACGCCGGGCCGTTCGCCAACTCGTTTAAGAGCTGCCAGTACCAACTGATAGCGACTCATGTTGTTGAGTACCAGCATATCGAAGGGAGTGGTGGTGCGGCCCTCTTCCATGTAACCCCGCACGTGGAAGCGGGTTGGATTGGGGCGGTGATGCAGCAGTTCGTGGATCAGCGTCGGGTAGCCGTGGAAAGCGAAAATCACCGGTTTAGTATCGGTAAACAGGGCCTCAAACGTTTCGTCGGATACCCCGTGCGGGTGATTGTCGGGCGAAGCCATCGCCAGCAAATCCACTACGTTCACCACCCGCACCCGCAAGTCGGGCAGGTGTTGTTTGAGGATGGCCGCAGCCGCCACAATCTCGTTGGTCGGCACGTCGCCCGCAGCCGCCAGCACCACACTGGGGGGCTGGTGGGTATGATTACTCGCCCAATCCCAGGCCGAAATACCCCGTCGGCAATGGGCTTCGGCTTCGGTCTCGGTCAGCCACTGCGCCTGACTCGCTTTGGAGGCCACAATCAGATTTACATAGTCGCGGCTCCGCAGGCAATGATCCATCACCGACAGCAGGCAGTTGGCATCAGGCGGCAGATAAACCCGCGCCACGTTGCTTTTTTTGGCCACGACGGTATCAATAAAACTCGGCACCTGGTGGGTATAGCCGTTGTGATCCTGCCGCCAGAGGTGTGAGGTAAGCAGGTAGTTGAGCGATGCCAGGGGCTTACGCCAGGGGGTTTCCCGGCTCACTTTCAGCCACTTGACGTACTGATTGAGCATCGAATCAATGATCGGGATAAACGCTTCGTAACAGCCAAACAGCCCGTGTCGCCCCGTCAGCAGGTAGCCTTCCAGCCAGCCCTGACAGGTGTGTTCACTCAAAATTTCCATCACCCGCCCGTCAGGACTCAGGTACTCGTCGGTCTCCACCATTGGCCCCAGCCAGGCCCGTTGCGTAGCTTCAAACAGCGGACTCATGCGGTTCGAGGTGGTTTCGTCGGGACAGACGATGCGGAAATTTTGGGTGGCTTCGTTCAGCCGGAACACGTCGCGCAGGTAGTGGGCCAGCACGTTGGTACCCTCCGCCGAGGCCACACCCGGCGACGGAACCGCCACTGCATAGTCGGCAAAATCCGGTAACGCCAGCGGTTTCAGGAGTTGCCCGCCGTTGGCGTGGGGGTTCATCCCGATCCGACGGTTCCCTGTCGGGCAAACGCTCAGTACGTCCACAAACGCACGACCCTGTTCATCGAACAATTCTTCCGGGTGGTAGCTGCGAAGCCAGGTTTCAAGGGTCGCCAGCTGCGAGGGCTTCCCCACCGGGTTAGACACGGGCAACTGGTGAGACCGGAACGTGTTTTCAATCGGCTGCCCATCCACCGTCAGCGGGCAAGTCAAGCCTTTTGGTGTTTGCAGAATCAGCATCGGCCAGGCCGGTGCGCCCTCCTGTCCGCCCGTCCGGGCCTTCTGCTGAATAGCGATAATTTCCCTGTGCGCCCAGTCCATTGCCTGCCACATAGCCGCATGAACCTGCGCCGGGTCGCTGCCACCCACCATCCGCACCTGGTAGCCGTAGCCGGTGAACAGGCTGGTCAGAGCCTCGTCGCTCATGCGCCCAAACAGGGTGGGGCCGGAGAGTTTGTAGCCGTTGACGTGCAAAATAGGCAACACCGCCCCCGACGTAGCCGGGTTGAGGTAGTAGTTGGAATGCCAGGCAGCAGCCAGCGGGCCGGTTTCGGCTTCGCCATCGCCGATGACGCAGGCCACCAGCAGGTTGGGGTTGTCGAGGGCGGCTCCGTAGGCGTGGGAGAGGCAGTAGCCCAGTTCGCCCCCTTCCTGAATCTGACCGGGTGTGCCGGGTACGAGGTGACTCGGCAATCCAGACGGCCACGAAAACGACCGGATCAGGTTGCTTAGACCCGCTATGCCCGGCTCGTACTGCGCGTCGAATTCACCCAGAGTGCCTTCCAGAAACAGGTTGGCAAAGTTGGCAGGTGCGCCGTGACCCGGCCCCGTCACGAGCAGAACGCTGGCATCGGTATCCTGCACGAGCCGGTTCAGGTGAGCATAAATCAGGTTCAGGCCCGGCACCGTTCCCCAATGTCCCAGCAACCGGGGTTTGATGTCGGTAGCCAGCAACGGACGGTCGAGCAAGACGTTATCGCGCAGGTAAAGCTGAGCGGCAGCGAGGTAGTTGGTGGCCTGCCAGTAGCGATGCAGGTGGGCCAGACGTTCCGATTTGGGGACGGTCGGGGCGGCAATTTCGGGGGCAATGAGTTGGTTCATAATCGGTCAGACGTTGATTGGTTGGTTCGCGTTGGAAAGTACATCCCGCGTGTGGCGGGCAATGATTTGTTCTTCGTTCGCAGGAATAACCCGCACCGTCACCCGGCTGCCATCGGGTGAGATAACGGGGGCGTTTTCGCCGGTGCCACCCGTGAACACGAGTGTATCCAATTCGTTCAGGACGGCTACCAACGTGCCAGGTTTTTTGGCGGTGTAGCAAAAAAGCCCGATAGCCTCGGTTGCGTGGGGGTTATGAGGAGCCGCTTCGAGCAATTCCCGCACATCATGGCTCAATCCCAACACGCCCCGCAGCCCCGACTCGTTATTCAATAAATGACCAGGGGTCGGCACGTCCATGGGGTTGTTCGTGAGCAGATAAAGCAGTACGCCAGAGTCGAGATCACCCGTGCGGATACCCATCATCAGGCCAATACGGGTCAGTTTGCCCGACATCCGAATTTCTGCCCCGTCCAAGTCGTATAGCGCGAACTTCAGGCTCAATGAACCGCTATTGAGTATGAGTAGCTGAAGGGGTGAACCGCTGGTCATAAAACAAGGTAAGTTTAACCAACACCGGGGTAAAATGATCCCGCAAAATTGACGTATTGAGCCGTCGCCCGTCCTGACTTCGGTCAGGTGGCAGGCTGTTTGTAATCAGGTGGTTTTAAAAAGACTCGCCCGGCAAGTCGGCATGACCGCTTCGCCGATGCCGACCTGTTGGTGATGGCCTCCAGAGGGGCCAGTGGGCTAAAAGAAGCCCTGTTGGGATCAAACGCCGAAGACATCATCCAGCAAGCCATCCTACCCGTGCTGGTCTTGAAAAATGTCCCTAATCACCTTGACCTCAAAACGGTGGTATTTGCGTCGGACTTCCACGACCATTATGATAACTCGATTGATTTTCTGAAAACCCTTCTGGGTGGCTTCAGGCAGCCGGCCGTTCATCTGCTGTTTGTCAACACGCTTAGTCGGTTTGTGCCGACCCATGAGATCAGGCCGCGTATGGAGGCCTTTACCGCTCGGTATGCGCTGGACAGATGCACGATCAACCATCAGGACGAATTTGATGTGGAGACGGGGGTGCTGGGGTTTGCGGAGGCAAAGAAGGCGGATTTGATTGTGTTGGGTACGCACGGCCGGGAGGGTCTCAGTCGACTGGCTTGGGTCGGTCGTTGGTGTCATCATCGTAAAGCGTGAGTAACGGTACGGCTGGCGCAAAGGACTTCGAGCGGGTGTTCCGGCTACTGGTTGATAGCTCGGTGCGGGCGTTACCCGCAGGTATCGTCACCAGCAGGTCAACCAAATTAGCGGTCAGGAAGGCATCAATACCCTGTTTGGCAGTCGGTGATTGTAACCGGGCAACATTCGGTATAATCGGGAGGAGAAACTGCCGGATGTGGGCCTCCTGTTCAACATTAATGACTGCCTTGTTGGGCGTGTCGATGGTCAGCAGCGTGAGCGTGGCTCCTTTGAGGCTCACCAGGTCTTTGACGGGTTCCAGCAATTTGCTGTTTTTCAGATTGGCAAAATCAGCCGCCAAAACAATTCGCCGAATCAGCCTGGGTTCAGAATTACCCGGCACCACCAGCACGTTGGCTTTGAGCTGACGAATCAGGTCTATGGCGCTGTTACCAAATAACTCATTGGTCTCGTTCGGCTGAGGGCCAATAACGACAAAGTCATACGCTTCCTCTGTAATTGCCTGCTCAACGACATTAAGTGGCTTGCCTGGCCGGGACGAGGAACGGTACGTGTGCCAATCGTTGGTAGCCTCGCGGTGCAACTCGGTTATTATATGCTGTAACTGACTGGCATAGTTCATGCGCGTTGTTTGGGCAACGTTAGCCGGACTAATGGCAGGTTCCAGCGAATTGGCACACAACAAATGAAAGTTGACGACAGAATCACTGAAGAAAGAGCGGGCAAACGCCAGCGCATTATGGGAAGCCTCCGAAAAATCGGTCAGCAGGAGAATCTTTTTCATACTTTGTTGGCTGATTCAATCAGAGTAGTCATGTTTGTATGTTTACCCGTAAGTGGCCCATCTATCGTAGTGGTATGGAACCGGCTATTGGCAAAGCACTTTATCAGGTACGACTATGCCAACTCCCTGCTGGTTTTGTTGCTCCAGCGTCTGGTGTGGGGTGTCGCCTGTATCGTGCCAGGCACAGCCCGTCCAGCGATCAACGCGAACCGTCAACCCAAAACACTCTTGTAGGTTAGCATATAATTCGGCGACGTTCATGTCGCCTTCAACCAAAAAACACCACGATGACGGACCGCGCCCCAAGGTTTCCATGGTTACCTTCTCTCCCAATTTTCCGGGAATGCGTTTGACCCCGGTATGCTCCATCCGCAAACAGGGAAACCGTTCGGCAAAGCACTGCTGGAGGTGCGTCAGGGTCATCGTTGGGTACACGTCAAAGGTTTTCATAAAACAGTGGGGGTTAGAGGATTAGTTCAGATAATTGTCTGGATAACAGCTACTTCGGCTTCCCGGTGGTCAAAACTATCAGTTGCCTGTTTGCGTAACCATGACCTCACTCAATCAAGGGTATGACGTTGAGCAGGATGACCCTTGATTGAGCAGGCCAACAAACTGAATTGGGTAGCTTCCTGCTGATCCAGTAACTCTTGTTTGGTTTCAAACAATGTTTTCTGGGCGGAAAACAACGGTACGTTCACGCTTATTCTGGGCGACCCGTCATGCTCACCGAGCGGTTTCAGATCATACACCGCACTGTCTATCAGCAATTCATGAATCTCCTTCCTTTGCCGGATAGCCGTGGTATCCGTCAGACTGCTGCTGTTCAGGATAATCTGCATAATTCGTCCCTGGAAATAAGGCTGTGGGGTATCATCTCCGCAAGGTTGAGCAACCCAGACCGGGTCACCAACCAAAAAAGGTATATGGAGGAGGTTCAGAGAAAGGTTCATCGGCTTGTGAATTGACTGGTTAAATACGGTTGGCAATTGCACTCATTTGGAAACCCGGCCCGTCGTCGTCAGACAACTGCCAGCAGGGGAATATCAGTCAGGCGGGCCATGCGCTGGGTTTCGCCTTCAGAAAATAGCTTCCAGAACCAGTTCCGCATTTGGGGCAGCATCATAATCAGATTCGCTTTGCTATCGTGAGCAAAGTTGAGCAAGGTGTCATGAATTTCGCCCTCGCCAGCGTTAATGGTGAACGTATGGGGTTGCTGAATCAGCAGTTGTCGAATCTGCTTGGCCTGCTCGTGGGTATCCGCGTCATCCATGTTATAACTTACGCACAGCACGTTAATCACACTACCAAACGACCGGGAAAAACCCAATGCCCTGCCAAAAGCGATGGTGTCTGGGGGAGCAGCCAGATTAATGCACAACACCACGTTTTTTAGTCCGCCGTAGGTAACGCCGGGCGGAATCAGCAGGAGCGGTATCTCCGTCTCAGCAATCAGTTCGCTGGCAACGCTACCCATAATCTGAGCCGTTCGTGGCGTTGAGCCTACGGTGGACATCATCAGCAGATCAGCCCCTTCGGATTGGCTCACCAGGCGGAGAGTTGCCTTCACCGACCCTTCGTGGGCGATACACCGAATGGGTACGGCCATACCCCCTTCGCCGAGGGTGTCGGCCAGCCGTTGCAACGCTTCTTCGCTGTTTGCCCGAACCGTATCTTCCGACCGAAACACATCATCCGTCCGGGCCGGATCAGTCGCCCATCCCTGGTAAATGTGCAACAAAATCAGGCTCGCTTTTTGGTCATGGGCCAATTGGTTGGCAAACATAGCCGCCTGGTTTGCCATTGGCGAAAAGTCGGTAGCCAGAATAATCGTTTTCATCAGTGATACTTTATAGGGTTGAAAAAAGGGAATGAACAGGGGGTGATTGGTATGTACACCCGCTCGCCTGTTCGGGTGGCCACGAAGGTTAGGTCGCCTTTTCTGAACAACATGGGCAACACAAAAGCGAGCAGATGAGCAATCGGTTCAAAGGTCATGGTCGTAGGTAAAGGAGGTGAAACAAGTCAACAAAGGTGGCCGACCGAGCCATACCAGACCATGACGGTGGTCAGTAGGCGGGCTGATTTTGCACACCTGATAAAAGTCAGATCTTTAACTAAGCGTCCTCATGCGTACAGTCTTGCCAAGTGGGTTGTTTTGTAATGACATTAACTGATCTTGCGCATGAAAACGATACTCGTTCCAACCGATCTTAGCCCCATGACCGACAACGCCCTGTCGGTAGCCGTTAGCCTCGCCCGTTTATACCAGGCCGAGGTGCTTTTGCTCCATTCGGTGATGTACCCCGTACCCGCCCCGATGTACGCCGAGGCTCCCGGTATGACCCCCGATTATGCCGTATCAACTTACCGGGAAATCGAGGCCGATGCCCGCGAGACCTTAGACCGGATAGCGCACAACCCCACTTACGCTGGTGTGACCATCAGACCAACGCTGCTCACCAACGGGCAGGGATTGGTGCATAACGTGACTCAACAACCCGCCGACCTGATTGTGATGGCTTCGGAGGGGGCATCGGGCTTAGAAGAGATGCTGCTTGGCTCCAACGCCGAAGTAATTGTTCGTCATGCCCACTGCCCGGTGTTGGTGGTGAAGCACCCCATTGCCCATTTCCGCCCCGAAAACATCGTTTGCGCCGTTGACGTGGACGATCAACTCAAACACATTCACCATTTCCCGTTCCAGATGGGCGAGCAGGGACTGCACCAGTTTCTGTACGTGCGTACCCCCAGCGACAATCGCGACCCCGAAGGCGTGCGCGACTGGGTGAATGAGTTCACCTACGCCAAGGGCATCACTGAATTTGATTTCATTGTGCGCCCGGCCAAAACCGTCCCTGAAGGTATCATCCGCTACGCCAACGACGTGCAGGCCGACCTGATCGTGGTGTTCACTCACGGCCACACGGGTCTGCGGCATATGCTGACCGGCAGCATTGCCGAAGATGTGCTGAACCACGCCGACATACCCGTGCTGATTATGCGGGCGTGATTTTATCAAACGAAACAAGAACCACTTTTCCGCTCACTTGTGCCCCTTTCTGGTTCTGTTGTTCGAGTGTCCAGTCGCGGGTGTCGTCGGTGTCGTGCCAGGCGTAACCTGTCCAGCGTTTAATCCGAACCGCGAGGCCGTAGCACTCCTGAAAGTCGGATTCCAAATCCGCGATGAACATGTTGCCTTCGATCAGAAAACAGCAATGGGTAATGGCCCCGGCTAACTCGTCCATCGTTTGCCCGTCGAGAGTCTTGTCCGATTTGGAATGGTCGGTAACAAGGTCAAGTTCCAGATGTGGAAACGTTTTGGTGAAGTGGTGCCGGAGCTGATTCAGCGTCATTTCGGGATAAACTTCAAGGGTTTTCATGCTCAGGTTATCGTTGACGAGCCTACATCTGGCTTGTGTACCCCAAAATAGCTGCCTTTCCAGACACCACACCCTGACTTGACTCAGTGTCCGGATTAATTTTAATCAGGCATACAGGAAACAAAGTTTAACTGGACACCCGAACGCAACGGCAAACCACCCGAATTTGCCACGAAGTGGCCAGAATGAGCCAATGGCTCCCGTTGATGACTCCGTGGCGGAAAGCGTTGGCTGCTTAGAACCCAATGGTGTGTTCAAGCAATTTTTCCTCGGCCTGACCAACGGCAACCAGGCCCCGCAAAAACACGTCGGGGTTGAACGACAGGCTATTGATACCTTCTTTCACCAGAAATTCGGCAAAGGCCGGGTTGTCGCTGGGGCCTTGCCCGCAGATGCCCACCGGCGTGCCGGTGTGATGCGCCGACAGCAAGAGCATGGCAATCAGGTCGCGCACAGCCGGGTCGTTTTCGTTGAACAGACCCTGTACTGTCGAGGAGTCGCGGTCAACGCCGAGGGTGAGTTGGGTGAGGTCGTTGGAGCCGATGGAAAACCCGTCGAACAGCCGACCAAAGTCCTGTGCGCGGATGATGTTACTCGGTATTTCGGCCATCACATACACTTCAAGCCCGTTTTCGTGTTGCCGCAGCCCGTTTTGTGCCATTTGGTTCAGCACCACGTTTTCGCCCAGCCCCCAACTGCCCGTGATGAGCATGAGGTTATTGTGGCCCGAATCGGGATCAATGGTGAAACACACGCCCGAACTGGCCGGGTCAGAGCGCACCATCCGCTGTACTCCCACCGATAGGGCTACTTTCAGGTGATCGAAGCCGTTGTCATTGCGGTATTTGATGGCCCGGTCGGTAAATAAGGAAGCATAACAGGCGCGGCAGGCCCACAGAGCTGAGGGCCGTTAGGGATTCGGCTGAGTTTGGTCAGGCTGGTGGGTGCTGTTTCTTACTGCTTTCGAAAGCCACCCCCGCCAACCCCCAGCGTGATGTAGAACCCGTGCGGAGCGTAGCGAGTGGGAGATAGATGGGGGTGGGGCTGTCGCCGTGCCACTCTGCCGAGGCCGTTGTTCGCCGATACCCGGCCCGAACGCTCAACATTGGTCCCGCCAGTAGCATCGGATCAGCAGCCGGTTTGGCAACAAGCCAGTCGAAAGTGAGGCCGATATCAGTGGAGAAACCATCCAGCGAGGTTGTCGTCACCGCACCATTAGCCTTTGTCGCGTTGATATTGAACGCGTTGATACCGGGGCCAAGACTGGGATACAATTTGGCCCGCTTCGACTGCCAGGCCACCCAACCGACCCAGATGTGGGCGTTCGATGCCGACGATTCGATCCGTGGCTGACTACCAGCGGCTGATCCCGGCTTATTGACCAGGGCCGACACGTTTAGGCCCACCAACCAGCGATTGACCCGCACATACGTTTCCGCCCCAAACAGCGCGTATTGATCGTTACCCGGTACTACAGTCTGACTTTGCTGTTGCACCATCCTGGCCGAGCCAGGCAATACAATCTGTCCACCATACAGAAAACCGGCTCCACCCCGAATGGGCTGCGCCCATGTGATGAATGAATACAGGAGCAGAATGAGTAAAAGAGAGAGAGTTTGCATAAGCCAGAAAGCGGTTTTCTGGCATAAAAGTAGCCCACCCGTCTGCCGGAGACGATGAGCAGGCTTAGGCCCGCAGGTGACTTTAGTCAGGTGGGGATACTATTCACCAGTTGGCCCGGCGGAGCTTGTCAGGCTGCACCACCCGGATACAACCCGTTGGCATTTGTTCGATCAGTCCATTCTGTTTGAACTCGCTCAGGATACGAATCAGCGATTCCGTAGCCGTGCCGATCATGGCCGCCAGATTGTCGCGCGAGAGTTGAATCACGCCATCGGGCTGTTGGTCGTGCAACCGAAGCAGCGTGTCGGCCACTCGTCGGCGGAGCGAACTGTAGGCCATGCCCAACAACTGGGTTTCGCGCTCGGCGACGCGGCCCGCCAACAATTTGATAAACTGACCGCTTACCGTCGGGTTAGCCAGCAGCAACTGCCGAAAGTCAACGTCGGGAATATAAACCAGTTCCGAATCGTCCAGCGTCACGGCGGAGTCGGGGTATTCGCCCCCTTCCAGCAGGGCGAAGTAGCCAAAAAAGTCCCCTTCCTGGTAGATACCCGTGATAAACTCCTTCCCATCGGCATTACTTCGAACGGTTTTGACTTTCCCCGATTTTAGAAAATAAAGCCGGGTGGGTTCATCTCCTTCCGAATACACGTACTGCTTTTTCCGCACGGCATGAGTCTTCCGGTCTGCCGACAGGTTTTGTAGATTCCCCATCTGCCGGACATCGGTCAAAAACTGGTTTAGACCGTCCTGTTGTAGATCGTATTCCGGTTTCAGGTTGGCCGGTCGGAGTGCCGCGTCGCCGACGTTTCGGAAGCGGTTCAAGCGCCCTTCGATGGCACTGAGCAGTTCCGATTCCTCGAACGGTTTGGTGAGGTAATCGTCGGCCCCTAATTCCATACCCTTGCGAAAGTCGTTGCGTTCGATTTTGGCAGTTAGAAAAATGAAGGGAATCCCCGATAGCTGCGGGTTTTTATTGAAAATGTGCAGTACCCCGTAGCCGTCCAGCACCGGCATCATAATGTCGCAAATGACCAGATCAGGTTTATGGGCCAATGCTTTTTCGACCCCGATTTTACCGTTTTCTGCCGTGTGGACGGTGTAGCCGGTCAGTTCGAGAATCTCGGCGGTGTTTTCGCGGATGGCCTCATTATCTTCAATCAGCAGAATGGTTTTCATAGGGAAGCGTTAAGGTAACTGTGGTGCCTTCGTTCAATTCACTCCTCAAGTTTACCTGCCCCCCCATCAACTCCACGTAGCGGCCCACAATGTGCAGACCAAGCCCCGTACCCGGTACATTGACGCTGTTGGTGGCCCGAAAAAATCGCTCGAACAAGTGCGCTTGATCGGCCTGGGAAATGCCCACGCCCTGATCCGTAACGATGAGCGTGAGTTTATTTTCTACGCACGTTCCGCACACGGTTACAACCGATCCCGGCCCCGAATATTTCAGGGCGTTAGACAGCAGATTGACCAGAATTTTGCGCAACAGCGACGGGTCGAGCCAAATCAGGTCAGTAGCCAACAGGTCAATAGTCACCCGTTGGTTAGGTTTTAGCATTGCCTGTATGTCGGTTATGGTCTCGGCCACCAGTTCGGCCACATTGACCTTGGCGGGGTGGGTATCAATCTTACCCTCTTCGAGTCTGCCCACCGATAAAAACTCCTCCAGAATATCGTTCAGATGGTTCACCGATGAACGGATACGGCTCAGGTGCTTGTCGCATTTGTCAGGCTGATTGAGGCCGATGTACTTCTCGATCAGGGTAGCCGAGGTCTGCAACACCGTCAGTGGGGTGCGAAACTCGTGGGAAGCCATCGACACAAACCGCGATTTCAACTCGCCCAGCCGTTGCTCGGCGGCTAATGCTTTGGTCAGTTCATCTTTCGACTGTTTCAACTGATCGAGGGTGTTCATCAGGGCATTGGTGCGGTCGGCTACTTTCTGCTCCAGGTCGGCGTTGAGCCGCTGAATATCGTCGCGGTGGGCCAGCAGTTGCCGTTCGGCGGCTTTCTTCACGGTGGTGTCAATGATGTAGGCCACTGCGTACAATTCGTCTTCTAACCGAAAATGACTCAGGCTGATCTCAACGGGGAACACCGACCCGTCTTTTCGCCGGGCGTGCAGATCGCGGTTGCGGCCCATTTCCCGCACCTGCGGATTCTGGTTGAAGGATTCCCGGAGTTTCTTGTGGTAATGGCTCACGGTCATCGGCACTAAGTCCTCGACGGTCAAGGCAATTAACCCACCGGCTTCGTAGCCGAATAACTCCGTCGCCAAGTGGTTGGCCGACATCACCTGTCCCTGCTGATTACAGACCACAATGCCGATGGCGGCATACGAGAAAATGGCTTCGTACCGTCGGACGCTGTGATCCAGGTCGCGCTCGGTTTGGTGGAGCCGCCCCCGGTCGATCAGCCGGACGAGGGCATAGGGTTTGCTGTCGGCGGTAAAAGTACTGAAAATGACCTGTCCCCAGAATGTCTGACCGTCCTGCCGCCCGATCTGAGTAGTTTCCTCGTGCTGCCCGGCCTGAATAATGCGGGCAATCAGGCTGGTTCGGTGTTCATCGACCAGTGGCTCGGCCCGCACCGAGCGCGACCGCACAGGGTCGGTCAACAGGGCCTGTTCTGAATCGAAACCCAGCAACCGCACTCCGGCCTGGTTGACGCGCACAAATTGCTCATGGGTCAGGTCGTAGATACCGATAAAGTCGTCGCTCTTCTCGAAAAGCAAGTCGGTCAGAGCATTCGAATAAAGGTCGTTGAGCATACAGTAGTGAACCGGCCTGAACAAATGTAAGTCGGCGTTACGGGCTAAGTTACTGTAAATCTTATGGAACGGGCGAACGGCCCGGCAAATACCGAATTGTCGGGCCGCCCCGCCCCGGACGGTCCTGGGGCAATAATCAGGTGTCCACCTGACGAGCATCAGGTTGGTTGGCCGATAGCCGGGCCACCTTTGCCGTTATTATTTCCCCATCCCCGTGCTTATGAACCCCGACGATCCCCACCCGGTATTGCTGACTGCCCGGTCGGCGGTGTTACTGATTTTTTTTATGCCATCGGACTATATCAACCGTCCGCAATGGGTAGTTCTGGCGGCTTTGGCTGATTCCATTCAGGCTCAGTTAGGCAGTTTAGTCCGAGTGCTTCGTATTGACGAAGAGGGCCACCCTGACGTGGTACAGACGTTTACCATCACTCAAACGCCCACGTTTGTCCTGCTCCGGCGCGGGGTCGAACTGTGGCGGCAGCAGGGTTTGTCGGATAAGGCCACGCTGGTGGGCCTGATTCGGGGGTTGCTCGCTGACGATCCGGTCAAGAATCAGCTATTGACCTGATGTGCGTCAGGGTTTGCGCGGGAAGACAGCCATTGCTTTGCCCAACTAAAAACCTGTTTATTATGAAGACCATTCTGGTGCCGACCGATTTGAGTGAATTAGCCAATAATGCTCTCCACGTGGCCGTTGACATCGCCCGTGATTACAATGCCGAGATCCTGCTGGTGCATTACCAGCCCTTTTCAATAGCCCGCGCCAACACCGCCGAAGGCTCTTTATCCATGCTCAGTTACCTCGACGAGCAGGAAGACAATGACAAAGCCGAATTGCAGAAAATCGCCGAAAACCCGGCCTACCACGACGTTCGTATCCGTCCG
>JAJAYX010000807.1 GCA_026785985.1 Rudanella sp.
GGGTATCCCAGGTTGACGACCGGACTATTCGTCTGGTCGATGGGCGGGAAGTGTCGGTGTCACGTCGGCGGACAAAAGATATTTTTGAACGATTGAGCCGTTACCACCAGAATTTACTGAACTAACCGGACTTGGGGTCTATGGTGTTGTAATTTCATTATACCGCTCCAAATCAGTCAATATAGTGGGTTAATTGGACGGATAACCGTTGCCCAAATCCCAGTGGGAGGCAGGGCAACGGTTTATTTTTCGTCTAAAAAATCTTGTAGGCCAGCGTTACTTGCCACGATCTTAATTTCTGGCTGAATTCGGCCTGACCAGTTTCGCCCAGTTTCACGGCTGAAATATCAGAAATACTCCCCTCACGCCGAACGTCGATCCCCAGGCGGCCTAAATCAAGTCCACCCCCAATTTGATACCCATAGTAGGCTTTCGACCAGGCATCGTTCAGTGAACCCGTCGTATATTGACGTAGTGCTTCACTAAATCGTTGGTTGTCGCCAACCCGGAACGAAAACACCGGCCCTGCTACTACCCGCAAAGGGCCACCTTTTAAACCCAGCAATACGGGAATATCGAAACTGGTGGTCGAAATATTGACAGTTTGGGTTGTCGTCTGACCGTTATCGGTTCGGATAATATCAAACGAACTGGCTTTGGTCGAATACAGAACCTCGGGTTGAATATAGAGGTTACTGCCAAAGCGGGCATACACCCCAAACGTTGTTCCCGTGCGTGAATTCAAGCTTTCGCGCAGGTTATCACGAACTTGCTGACCATTCACGTCCACTGCTGGCGAGCCATTTGCGTTCAGGCGAGTCGTTACCACGTTAGAGCCAAACGAAAATTTTGAAAGATTCACTCCGCCTTTAATGCCGAACTGAAACGAACTCTGGGCAAACGAAACGGCTGGTAGAATGGCGATAGCCGCTAAAAGAAGGACTTTTTTCATGAGATTGGTTGTATGGTTCATAAGATTTGTTGTGTAGTTAACAGGTTGATAAATGAACTAACGCTTTCTCCCATCAATCGGCGTGCCGAGGCCAACTTATTTTTAGGTAATGGCGTTCTTTCAGTGACCAGTTAGCAGCCAATAGTCCCGGCGGAGAACCGTAACAGTTTTGGACAATTAACAGAGCCCAAAAGCTGGCTTCCCGGCCATCTGCTTCTTTTGAACTATTAATCCGGGAAAGGTTTAAACATCAACGATAAATTAGTGTTGGCTGTTG
Organism: Rudanella sp.; assembly: GCA_026785985.1. Lineage (GTDB taxonomy): Bacteria > Bacteroidota > Bacteroidia > Cytophagales > Spirosomataceae > Rudanella. Next base: position 1,230 of record JAJAYX010000807.1, read on the forward strand.
GTTACTCCCTGTTCACTGATCTGTGGCTAAAATCAAAACATCTTATTTCTGCCAGAGTTGCGGGCAGCAATCGCCAAAATGGCTTGGTCGCTGCCCGGCCTGTGGCGAGTGGAATACCTTTGTGGAAGAACTTGTCCAGAAAGATGAACCCGATAAAGGCGACTGGCGCGTTACCACGGGCGGCTCCCAGAAAGCCGCCCCCAAACCCAAAGCTCTCCACGCGATCAACTATGAAGAACAACCCCGCACTGTTACGGTCGATGCCGAACTGAACCGGGTGTTGGGCGGGGGCATTGTGCCGGGTTCACTGGTGCTGATTGGCGGGGAGCCGGGGATTGGCAAATCGACACTGATGCTGCAAATTGCCATGACCCTGCCCGCCACGCGAGTTCTGTATGTGTCGGGCGAAGAAAGCGAACATCAGATCAAGATGCGGGCCGAACGCCTGGATGCTCCCACGAGCGACTGCCACGTGATGACCGAAACCTCCACCCAGAATATTTTCCGGGTAGTGGAGCATTTTGAACCGGAAGTACTCATTATCGACTCCATTCAGACCATGCACTCGTCGCTGGTGGAATCGGGGGCGGGGAGTGTGTCGCAGGTGCGGGAGCGTACGGCTGAGTTTATGAAATACGCCAAAGAGTCGGGGGTGCCGGTGTTCATGATTGGCCACATCACTAAAGAAGGCACCATTGCCGGGCCAAAAGTTTTGGAACACATGGTGGATACCGTCCTGAGTTTCGAGGGCGACCGCCATACCACTTACCGGATTCTGCGCACCACCAAAAACCGCTTCGGCAGCACCTCTGAATTAGGTATTTATGAAATGCTTAGTTCCGGTCTGCGGCAGGTAACGAACCCATCGGAAATTCTGATTTCCCAGCGCGACGAGATACTAAGCGGGGTGGCCATCGGCTCCATGCTCGAAGGAAATCGCCCGCTGATGATCGAGATTCAGGCGTTGGTGGGCGTGTCGACCTACGGCACTCCCCAACGCAGCAGCACCGGGTTCGACAGCAAACGGCTCCAGATGTTGCTGGCCGTGCTGGAAAAGCGCGGAGGTTTCCGACTGGGTCAGCAGGACGTGTTTCTGAACATTGCCGGTGGCCTGAAAGTGGAAGATCCGGCCATCGATATGGCGGTTTGCGCGGCCATTGTATCGTCCTACGAAGACATCGCCATCCCCTCCACGGTGGCCTTTGCGGCTGAGATTGGCCTGGGGGGCGAGGTGCGGGCTGTGAGCCGGATCGAGCAGCGCATTGCCGAAGCTCAGAAGCTTGGTTTCAAAGAGATTTTTGTCTCGAAATACAACCTGAAAGGTGTAGAATCGAGTGACTATAAAATCAAAATCCGCCCCGTGGCGAAACTGGATGAGGTATTTCAGGGGGTGTTGATGTCATAGTTTCAGGTAAGTTTGGCAAACGAAAATCGGATGAGACTGGTCATAGATATTGATAAACGCCACAAGCAACTGTTTGTAGAAGCGGCCCGTGCCAAAATTCAGGTTGATCAGCTCCCTCATACAAAAACCCACATATTTTAATATAAATAAAATTACAATTGTTACTTTGTGGGTGTGATAATTGCACCTGAATGCCGATGGTTGGGGTATTCGTGTACTCATAGCTCCCGATAAATTCAAAGGCTCTCTAACAGCAACCGAAGTTGCCGATTGTGTAAAGAGAGCCTTATTGGCTTTTCACCCCACCTTAGAAACCATACTACGGCCTGTAGCCGATGGGGTTGAAGCAACC
>JAJAYX010000808.1 GCA_026785985.1 Rudanella sp.
GAATTGCAGAGTTTGCAGGGCCGTTTTCAGGATTTTCAGCGCAACGCCGATACCCAGTTACAGCAAAAGTATCAGCAGTTGGTGAACCCGGTGATCCAGAAAATCCAGAAGAATGTGGATGCCACGGCTAAAGAGAATGGCTACAACTATGTGTTCAACCTTGATGCCGGTGCCGGTACGGCCGTAATCCTGTTGTATGCTCCCGAAGACAACAACATCACCGACCTGGTGTTGAAGAAAATGGGCATCACCCCAGCTCCAAAAACAGCCGCTGGTACACCTGCTCCGGCAACGACCCCTGCTCCGAAAAAGAACTAAGCATATCGCTTTTGTTTTTCAGTAAAAAGTCCGGCAATCACCTTGCCGGACTTTTTTTGTTCCCCTCGCTACCGAACCCGGACGCTCACCTGCGCCGTGTCGTCTTCTCCATTGCTATATCCATTGTTGGGGACAGAATCGGAATCGGGCGAAGACACACCGCCAATCTGAGCCATAAAAAGGGAGTCTCCTGTTCCCGAACTGGTCACCTGAAACCAGATCGTAGCCGATTCGCCCGCAGGAATGCTGGCGATGATGCCGCTGGCAGTTTGACCACCGAGCGTCATCGACGAACTGCTAAAGCCGCCCACATTTGTCGGTATCACACACTTAACCAGGACGTTTGTAGCCGCCGAACCACCCCGGTTTGTGACAACCATCGACACCCGAACGGGTTGTCCGATAGCAAAAGTGAGGAGGTTACTTACAATCTGAAGGCTTAAATCGGCCCCATTGGGGTCGGGCGCGGGCTGATTACCGGCAACAGGCGGCAGCTTAACGGCATTGCCGGAGAGGGGAGCCTCGAAAACAGCGCCACTGGATGCAGTAGTCCGAAAGTCAATCCAGGTCAGGTCGTCCTGTCCATCGGCAAAGCTCGTGTTGGGTCGTGAATCCTCATCTAACTGATCACTCCTGATTATTTCAGCCGCTATCCGAAACGTACCATTGGCCAGGGGCTGAACCACAAAGGGCAAGGTGGTGGTTCCTCCCGGAGTCAGATTAGCGGCCAGTTTATACAACAACTGGCCATTGCGTAAAGTAAACTGTCCCGGATTTGTACAACGCAGATTGTTGGGAAGTTGGCAGCGAATGCGAACACCCGAAGCCGAATTCTGGCCCGTATTCGCCAGTGTCAACGTCACAAGCATATCTTCGCCCACACCCAACACGCGCCGGGAAGCCACGCCCGACAGCGTTAAATCGACTGTTGGAGGAGCAGCTTGCGGCAGAAGAGGTACGGCGGCATTGAAAAAATCGGTAGTCATAGCGTTATTCCAGGCATTGGCAACTTCAATGAGGCCGGTGCCGCTCAGGTGAACCCCGTCGGTGCGGGGAATGCCAAGCGGGTCAGTATCTGGCCCGTAAAAAACGCGGTTAGTGGTCTGAATCACCTGTGTTTGCTGATTCCAGACTGGTTCATACCGTTGCGATGGATACAGGGTACGGGTAGTCATGTCGATGGTGGCCCGTGCCACCATCCAGGGTAAATCGGCGAACCCGGCATCGGCCCGGCTTTGCGCAATCACAAACCGAAGGTCGTTATAATAATCAGGAGCCATTGGGTTTGTATCGTAATATTCGGCTTCGCCCTGATGCCAGAGTACCGCTCTCAAGCCTGTCAGCGATACATAATCCTGCAACACCCTTTTGAGGTTTCCGTAAGGCATCTTAGGCCGGAAAAACTCCCCCCAGGAGGTTGCAGTGCTATCCTGCGTGATACTTTCGCGCCAGTTACGCACCGCCGTTCCCGACCAGGCAGTATTGTAAAAAGCCACCGGCACGTTGAGTCGTTTGGCCAGCGAATCGCCCAGAACGCCCCAACACCAGCTTGTGAGACCGCGCGGGCCAATGGTGCCATCAGTAGTGATTCGTTCAAAAACAGGAGGCATGGGTAACCGGATAGTGTCGGTGCCGTTATAGTGCGGAACGCTAACGACCCGCTCATCGGTGGCGGGCACGGTGTTTCTGTTCGGAATAACCCCCTGCCCGTTAGACTGACCGGCAACTGCAAATACTTCGCCCACACCAACAGGAGTTATTTGTCTGATCTCCAGCACAATGGCATCCTGCATGGCCCGAACATAAAGATGATACCAACCACCTACTGCCTGAACCTGTCCCCGAAAACGACCATTGACAGGACTACCGTCGAGCAACAGATAACCGGGGGAGTCGAGACCTCCACCCGGCTTGGTTGCGGCCAAAAAAACGTCGACCCGTGTGGTGTTGGGTGGGCATTGACCCACCACCCACAACTGAGCCTGATTGGCACTATTGCGCTGAATAACCGTCCGGGGTTGCGGAAAAGTTACCGAAATCTGCGCATAAACTGGTGTGTAAAACGAGGCAAATACTCCACTACCTAACATCGCCACAAGGCCCCGTCCCACCCACTTTCGGAGGAGACGACAACTGTCCATAACGTGAATTTATATCAACTATTAATTAGACCCTAATTAACAGACAAAGATTGGACAGGTCTACTAAAAATGAATAAATCAACAATAAACCGATTGAGTGGTGCTAAAACGAATCGTTCTCGCAGAAATAGTTAATAAATTATCATAGTTGATTTCATACCTCTTCTAATAACGTTCGGAACGTTGTGTATTTGTTGGCGAATAATTCATCTACTTTCAGTTGGTGGCCGTCTGCAAAGGTGTGATGGTAACTCAGGAAATTCTCCATGGCCATAAAGAAAATCTGAAGCGAATAAGTCACGGTTCCGTTGTCTAGCTCCGTAAGTAGTTTCAGGATTTTGACATTGGACGTGAGCGTGGTAGCTTTAACCATTGGCAGGTATTCGGCCTTCATCCACCGGAGCCACTCGCGTTCAATTTTTGGCTCAATGCTGTAAGTAATATTGAAAAGAATCATAGTGGATGCCGTACATTTGGCAGTCATTTATAAACCATTAGTCAAAAAAACGTATGTATTCCGGATTAGTTCATGCCCACTCAGGTCTACGCTGGATCGCCCTTTTATTATTGGTAGCCGCAGTGGCCACTGCCATTAGCCGCTGGCAAAGCCGGGCCAGTTTTACGGAGTCGAACCGCAAATTGTACTTATTCACGCTCATTTCAGTGCATACGCAATTAGTATTGGGCCTTATTTTGTATTTCATTAGCCCAAAGGTTAATTTCGGCTTGATTAGTGACAAAGTTTACCGGTTCTATACGGTAGAACACTTAGTTGGTATGTTAATCGCGATCATTCTCGTTACCATTGGCTACTCCCGCTCGAAGCGGATGAGTGGAGCCATGAATAAACA
>JAJAYX010000809.1 GCA_026785985.1 Rudanella sp.
ACCCAGGCGTTGGGCATATTAGTGGGCCGTTGAAGACCGTTTCGTACATTATTTTGCCCAAAAGCCCGAAGGCCCGGCTCTATCTGAACGGCCAGGTTGTGGCCTTTGGGCCGCCGGTCGGGCGTCCAGAACTCAAACGCTTCTACGCCAATATCCTCTGTCGGTTCCTGCTTGCCGTAGTTCGATACAGCCGGATTGGTTTTGTTGAACACCGACACGATGCCCGACACCCGCAGCTGGCTGCATTGAACCGACACATGTTCGTTTTTCAGGAAACAAATAAAGGCGTAACCATCATAGGGCATGGCCTCGGTAAAGGCCAGCTTGATGGGCTGTGTGCCTTTACTCAGCTGGATTTCGCGCCGGTCAAGAGTTTGGTCAGGCGTGTGGTTTTGGGGTTTACTACTCACCCGAAACTCAACCGTCAGGGTCGTGTCCTCAGCAGCCACCACCCAAAACGTAAACTGTGGAACCGGTCCGGTCGATAGCGGGAGCATCTGCCCCGCCGAATGCAGAAGCGCAATCATCGGGCCATCGGGCGGCAGTTCGGTCAGGACCAGCTCGCTCGACACCGACAGCGTGGCCTGGTGAGTCAGGTCCTGCTCGTCGCGAAGCCGGAGGCCGGGAATGTGCTGACCTGTTTTGAGTAACGCCTGCTGTAGTTCGTTTATCCGCTGTGGCTCGGCCGTGATGTCGCGGGGCTGCAGGCCTTGTTGGGTGCAAAGGGCTGCGGCCATACCCACGGCCTGCCCGCCGTGTGCGCTCGTCCCCATCACCCGCGACGAGCCAAAGGCCACGTGCGAGGCCGAGATAAGGCGCCCGGCCAGAAACAGGTTCGACACATTACGGCTGTAGAAACTCCGAAACGGCAGCGAATAAATGCCTTTGCTATGCCATTGGTTACAGCCCGGCTTTTCCGAAAAAACGCCATCGGCCGGATGCAGGTCAATGCTCCAGCCGCCAAACGCCACGGCATCGGCCTGGTGCCGCTGTTCCACAACGTCTTGTTGGGTGAGCATGTAGTCGCCCTCAAACCGGCGGCTTTCGCGCTTTCCGGGAATATGACCCACCCATTCCAGCGTCAGGTTGGCCGCTTCGGGGAAGTTGCCCGAGTTTTTGATGTGGTTCCAGGCCCCATACACCACCCGCCAAAGCTCCCACTTTATGGTTTCGGTATCGTGTACGGTATCGTGCCGCCCGCCATATTCCAGCCACCACAGCCGACAGCCGTAATCGCTGGTATTGAACGACCGAAAGCGCGGAATCTGGGTTATATCCGCCAGCGCATAGGCGGGCGGTACAAACCGTACGGGCTTGCCAGTGTCTTTGGTGTAGAAATACAGCGAGTGGCCCAGCAACTCACCGTAATCGGCAGAGGGGGCAAATTTTTCGCCAAACTCCTCCATCGATTCGGCCCCCATCCGAAAGGCCGCCCCCGCCTGAAAGGCAACAATACCGTCGCCCGAGGCATCGCAAAACAAAGGAGCTACCAGTTCGTAGGTCGTGCTGTTCTGAGCGCAAAACGCCTGCACCGACTCAATTCGCCCCGTAGTCTTACCCACCATTTCGACGTTAAATACCGCCGTGTTGAGCAGTAGGACAATATTGGGTTCGGTAACTACTTTTTCGAGCAGTATCGTGTCAAAAATAAGCGGGTTGCCTTCCGGGTTGCGGTAGAGGTTTTCGAGCAGCAGTTCGTCGATAACGCCCCCTTCCCGCGCCCAGCGGTTGTTATTGCCCATGTGTGAGGTAGCCCCCAAAACCCACAGCCGTACCTCGCTCGACGAGTTGCCGCCCAGCACGGGCCGGTCCTGCACCAGCGCCACCCGAATACCGGCCCGGGCAGCCGTGATGGCGCAGCAAACGCCCGAAAGCCCCCCGCCAATTACCAGTAAATCGGCTTCATGCCGAACCGTCCGAAGTGGACGTTTATCAGTTGCCTGTTCGCGTATCATTCGTTAAGTCAATCGTTTGAGTAAGTACGGTAAAGCCCGTTGGTTTACTGATTTCGACCGGTATCAGTCGCTCAAAACCGCGCACGGTCAGGTCGATGTCGAGGTGTTGGCCGGGTTGTAAATCGGGGACGCGTACCTGTTGAAAAGTGGTCTTGAGTTGGTACTGACGGACGGGATAAGCCGGAAAATCGGCGCGGGCGGTTACCCGTACCCGTAGCGTGTGAACGCCCTCGTCGCCGGGCATGAACTTGATTCGTTCCAGGGTCAACGGAGCCATTTCGCGCTGATGGACCTTGTACAGCGGGCGTTGCGAGCGATCACCCCGTACCAGCCCCCACGGGCGGGTGCCATCTGGGTTGGTGCCGTCGTGCCGACTCAGGTAATCATTGAATGACCACCACGACGCACCGATCACATAGGGCAGTTGCCGAATATCGGACAGGAACTTCTCCAGGTGCGTCACCTGCCCCGCTTCCCCATCTTTCCCATCGGCCCGCGTGCCATATTCACTGATAAAAATGGGTTTGTCGGGATACAGCGCGTGAATGTGTTTCAGCACATTGGTGTGGTTGCCGTAGGTATTGGTCGAGATGAAATCGCAGTACTGACTGGCTTCATCTTCCGGGTTTTTGGGTAAACCATTGAGCCGCATCGACGCGAAGGTGTACAGGCGGGTTGGGTCCAGTTCCCGGGCGTAGGCGATCATGTCTTTCGTCCACCGCTGACCCGCCGGTTGTTCAGACAGGTATTCGTTCCCCACGCTATAGGCAATGACGCTGGGGTGATTCCAGTCGCGTTCGGCCATCTCACGAAACTGTTGCCGAAATTTGGTACGCATGGTATCATTGTCCATTTGCCGGGGTGTAAGCTGCCAGTTCCCCGCTTCGCTGATGATCAGCATCCCGTTGCGGTCGGCCCAGTCGTACACGGTTTCAGCCGGGGTATAGTGGGTGAGCCGGTGCAGCTCCATGCCCGCTTCTTTCATCAGGCGCATATCTTTCTCCACCACCCAATCGGGCTCCAGCGAACCCAGGCCCGCATAATCGACAACGCGGTTTCCTCCGGCTACCCTGATGGGCTGCCCGTTCAGCAGGAGTTGCGCGTTGCGAACCTCCACTTTCCGAATGCCGAAATGCGTCTGGACGGTGTCGGTCGCGGCAATCACCTGCACTTCGTAGAGGGTCGGCTGGTCGATACTCCAAAGCTGTACGTCGGCGGCTTTCAGCACCGTTCCCGCTTCCAGC
>JAJAYX010000810.1 GCA_026785985.1 Rudanella sp.
CCCCGCGCCCCTCCCCCCCGACTATGCCCAAGTTTGTACCCTGCTCAACGCCGACGACCGGAACGCGCTTGGCGAACTCTACGACCGTCACGCCCGGTCACTCCATCGTTACGGGCGGCGGATTGTATTCGATGACCAGACTGTTTGGGATGCCGTCCACGACGTGTTTATGGACGTTTGGAAATACCGTTAAACCCTCACCGTTCAGTCCGACAGGCGGTTTTACCTGCTTCGGGCGGTGCGCAACCGGCTCCTGCGCCGACTATCGGAGGCAGCCCGCTGGGCCGATGAAACCCCGGAGCCAGTCGATGAGTTTTCGGTAGAAACTGCCTGGCTGCAAGAAGAAATTGACGCCGAAACGGGACTCAAACTTCAACGTGCCCTTCAGGAACTGACGCCCCGACAGCGGGAAAGTATTCAGCTCAAATTTCTCGACGAACGGAGTTACGACGAAATCGCCGACTTGCTGCGGGGAGTCCTGAAGCGTCTTGTTTGGTAACTGAACGCTTTTTGTGCTATTCAGAATCGTCCATGTAACAAAAAATGATCCGTTCGGGCGTAGAGCGACGAGTAATAGCTAAAGTCATTATTGTTCGTATCGACCCGTTTGTCGAGTCGCAACACCGGGCTGGTTTGCGGCACACCCAGCAAGCGGGCTAATGGCTCGGTCGCTGTGGTGGCCAGCAACTTCTGCTCCCCACCCTGAACGACGATGTTATAGACAGTTCGCAGCAGTTCGAATAAAGAACGATTCTCAAAACTCAAATCTGCCAACCCTGGCAGGTGCTGACTGGGAAGAATTAATTTCTCGAAAAAGACAGGCTCGCCATTCACAGACCGCAGGCGTTCAAGGTAATAAAACTGGTTTTTCAAATCGTCTTCGGGGGGAATAAATAAAATATTGGCAGGAAAATCCGATAGGTGTGGCGGCACCAGCACCTGAGTCGAAATGATCTGTTGGGCATGATCTGCCGGCTCATCAGTCTCTACCGTTGCCGTATCGACAAGTCGGCCCACAATAGACATGACTCCCAATCCCAGCGGAAGTGGTTTTACAATACTGCCTTTCCCCTGGTGTTTCCGAATGTAGCCGTCCTGTACTAATAGCGAAAGGGCCTGCCGGATGGTTGGCTTAGTCAGTTTATACTGGAGGTAAAGGTCTTTTTCGGAGGGTAATAAGTCACCGGCCTTGAATTCCCCCTGGGTAATCTGACGGCGAAGAACTTCATATAAATACCGGTACTGCAGGGGGCGCGAAGTGGAGTCGTTTATCATACATCAGGTGGCTATGATCTAATGGGTAGCCATACGAATTACGTTTAAACGCAGCCAATCCTGCAAACCCGACTACCTATTTATGGACTCCCTTTGACTAAATACCTAATTACCAATATGTTAAAAATAATTCTCTAACTTGTTATAACAAGTTGTTGTTGGTTTCAATTTCATTGATTAGGTTTGTTGCCGCAGCGCAGAACGCCTGTCCGCTGACCGATACCTTAACGCAGTCCGTTTCCTTAATCCGCTTATGTCTATGCCCATAGCGCGTTCTAAAAGCCCGTATCAGGAGGTCATTGTGGTGGGTGCCTACCTGGTAGCCTTGGTCATGGATGTAGAGCGGTTTCCGGGGCGGGGCGAAACGCTGACAGCCGACAACTTCCGCCAGACGTTCGGCGGAAAAGGGTCGAACATGGCCGTTCAACTGGCCCGGCTGAGTAAGCCAGTACACTTTGCGGGTTGCGTAGGCCAGGATAGCTATGGCGATCAGTTTGCCCGGATGGCCAATCAGGAAGGAGTAAACCTGGCGTTGCTCCGGCGAGACAATGAACTGCCAACCGGTGCAGGCTTTATAGTTGCCTGCCGCGATGGTCACAACTTCATTACAATTGACATTGGCGTGAACAAACGATTTGGCCGGGTCGAAATCGATACTATCAGCCACCAATTCAGCCCAGCCACTATCGTGATCACGCAGCACGAAATTTTGACAGATACCGCTCTGTATGCGGCCCGACGGGCGCATCAGCAGGGAGCGTTTGTGATCTGTAATCCGGCGCCGGCCGAAGATTTAACCGATCAGGATTTATCGTGCATTGATGTACTCACGCCGAACGAAACCGAAGCCAGGGTATGTCTTGGCCTGTTGCCGGATGACCCCACCGACGATGCCGAGATTGCCCGACGCTTGCTGTCATTGGGCGTAAAAACGGTGCTGATGACTGTTGGAGAGCGGGGTTGTATTCTGGCCGATGCCGGGGGTACTGAACAGCTCCCTGGGTTGAACATTAATCAGGTTGTCGATACCACCGGCGCGGGTGATGCCTTCAATGCGGCCTTAGCTGCTGCTTTACTCGACGGACATGCATTACGAGAGGCCGCTATGTACGCGAATGTGGTAGCGGGCCTGTCAACGACCCGGGCCAATACGATTCCATCGTATCATACGCATCAGGAGGTAGCCCGGTTTTTAGAACAAGTACCGAACTCTACCCTCACCGTTTATTGAGATGATCATACAGGGATTTCGCTGCCTCTGGGGTGTCACCAGACCCCTGTCCGATGCCTTGCCGCTCATTCAGGAAGCGGGGTATTCGGGCGTGGAATGGAAGGGCGCAAATGCCCGTAACGTTCCCGATTTCCGGCAACGGCTGGACGATCTTGGCCTGACGTATATAGCTCAGGTTCATACAGCCGGCCACAGCGTAGCCGAGCATCTTGAATCGTTTCGGGAATTGATTGAAAACGTACTTCCGCTTCGGCCCATCCTCATCAACAGTCAGAGTGGCGTTGATGGCTGGAGCCTGACTGAGAAGGAAGAAATCATGGGGCAGGCACTGGCTCTTGAACAGACCTATGGCCTGCCCATAGCACATGAAACCCACCGGAGCCGCATCACCTTTTCGCCCTGGGATACCAGTCAGTTGTTGACCACCTTTAGCGACATGAAGCTAACCTGTGATTTCAGCCACTGGGTTACGGTTTGCGAACGGCTACTGGATCGAGAATCCGCAATTCTTGAGCAATGTGCCCAGCACTGTGTGCATATCCACGCCCGCGTCGGCTACGAACAGGGGCCACAGGTAACGCACCCAAATGCCCCGGAGTGGGCTGCTCAACTGGCCGCTCACGAACGGTGGTGGCAGCAAATCTGGCAAGCACAAGTGCAGTGTGGCATGGCGGTTTCTACCCTTACGCCCGAATACGGGCCACCTAACTACCACCATACGCTTCCCTTTTCGCAGGAACCCGTATCTGATTTGTGGGCGATCTGCGACTGGCAGTGGCATCGGGAAAAAGCACACTTTGACAGGTTCGCGGCTGAAATTCTTACTCAATCCTATTCATAAAAACAGACAAACTGTATGCTGTACGATTCTGAACTTGTTCGTGCGAGTAACTTTGAAACATTCTCTCCTGATCACATTCGCACCTACCAGG
>JAJAYX010000811.1 GCA_026785985.1 Rudanella sp.
CCTTCGTCTTGTCGTTCCAGTCGTTAATGCTGGAAGATGAGAAAGTAGTGAACGGAATCAGTTCTTCGTAAATTTTTGATTTCTCTTCGTAAAGCTGTGTCGACTCTTTGCGTTGCTCTTCGGTTTGACCCCGCCGACGCTCATAGAGTGAGTCGAGGGCCACTTTCATCCGGCCCCACAGCACTTCCTGATCGGCTTTGGGAGCCGGGCCAATGTGCTTATATTCTTCAAAAAAGGTATTAGCATCGTCAATCGTCTGGCGCGAAACCGGCTTATCAGACAGACCCTGAGCCATTGCTTCAACTTTCTGAATTACTTCGGCTTTCAACGTTGCGTTGCGCTTGCGATCCAGTTCTTTCAGTTCAAAGTAGATGTTCCGGTTGCTATAATACCGGTCGACCAGAGCGTGATAAGTAGCCCAAAGCGTAGCATTGTGTGGCGAGTTGATGTTACCCGCTGCTTTCCACTCGTCCTGAACCTGCTTGAAATCATTCCAGCTTGCTTTCGGATCGGCCGCGTTGCTTTCTTAGCCCTCCACCAATTCGCGCAGGCGACGGAGTAATTCGGTTTTGGTGGCAAAATTGGAATCTTTTGCTTTGTCTAAGTTCTGGAAGTAGGTGTTTTTCTGGCTCTTGATTTGCTTATACAGCACATCGAACTGCTGAACATCATCGTCATTTTTGAACTCAAACCCTTCTTCAGAACCCGTTTCTTCCGTGTATTTAGCTAAAGCGGCCTGCCGGTCTCCCTGCTTTAACTGGTCGAATAGGGGCTTCACCTCTTTCAGGGTGGCATCAGCCCGCTTAAAATCCCCCGGCGATACGTGTTCGGCACTGATTGCAGTGAGTTGGTTTTGCAGCAGGGCCACAAAATCAGCTTTGCTGAATTGGCTATAATCAACTGATGGCTGAACAGCCGCTTCTTCCTCAGCAGCTTCCGTATCAGCATATTGGGCCGAAATTTCTTCGGCTATCGATGGCTCGATAGCTTCCATTGCGGGCGTTTCGTCCGTTTCAGCGACAGGGGCAACCGGTTCAGGGACTTCTTCTGTAACTGATTCCGCTTCGGCAGCAGGCTCGTCGGCTATGGCCGACACCTCGTTAACCGACTCTGCAATGGCCTCTTCGGCGATTGCTTCGGGTACTTCAGCCACTGGCTCCTGGGCGGTTTCGCTTGTTGCCTCCGGGGAGTCAACAATGGGTTCAGTTACCACTTCTGCTTCTGAAACAATCGACGGAACCTCAGCATCTGCCGGGAGTTCCTGCTCAGTGGGAGCCGCTTCGGCTGTTAGTTCGGCAGGGGTCTCGTCTGTCGAAACAGCTTCTGGTTCAGCCACGTCTGTAACGTTGGTCGGGGTCTCTGCCGTCACTTCCTGGTCAAGGGGGGGGTCTTCCGCTGTTTCAGCAGATACTTCTTCATTCATAACGGACTCAACTGGTGCATCAGTCGATGCTTCTACAGGGGTCTGTTCGTCTGAGGGGACTTCGACGGGCAGTGTTGCCTCAACCGTTTCAGTTGACTGGGCAGCAGGTTCGTCTGTTACATCCTCTTGAGCAGGCTCAGCAGCAGCGTTTTCTGTCGCATCCAGTTCCAACATTTCGGCTGGCATACTGGTCAAATTCTCAGGTTCTTTGATTTCTTTTTCTTCGTTTGCCATGTTGGTAACATACCGATTACTTTTGCAAAAGTACAAAGAAATGCCAATTAGACGGTGCTTTTCATCACTCTTGCACAGCAAAGTAAACGAATAATGTCAATAGAAATAGCCGATTTAAGGAAAGAATATACGATGCATGGTCTCGACAGTGCCGATGTGCTGCCCGACCCCATCGCCCAATTCAGGCAATGGTTCGACGCAGCCGTACAGGCAGGCATCCCCGAACCCAATGCCATGCACCTCAGCACCGTAGACCAAAATGGTCGACCATCAGGACGAATTGTGCTCATTAAGGATGTCGATGAGCGTGGGTTTGTCTTCTACACCAACTACGAAAGCCAGAAAGGGCAGGAACTCATTTCTCAACCCGTAGCCGCACTCACGTTTTTTTATCCTCAACTGGAACGCCAAATTCGGATCGAAGGTGTCGTTGAGAAAACAAGCAATTATGAATCAGATACTTACTTCTCCAGTCGCCCGCGCGGAAGCCAGATTGGGGCCTTGGTATCGCATCAAAGTACGGTGATTGCGGATCGGGCGGTTCTGGAAAATCGTCAGCGTGACCTGGAGGAACAATTCGCCAATAAACCAGTGCCTCGCCCGCCACACTGGGGTGGTTTTCGGATTATCCCCCACCAAATCGAATTCTGGCAGGGTCGCCCCAGCCGTCTGCACGACCGTATTCGGTATCGGTGGGAGGGGGATTCCTGGATAATAGAGCGGGTTTCGCCGTAATAAACTGACTAATTTTTCAGGGCCGGGCATAGCCCGAAGCACAGTAGTCCAGCGGGTTTCGCATTTCCTGACCAGTAGCAGAATTAATGGTGCTTTAACGGAGAGGGATTCGTCCCTTTCCTGCACTTTTCAAACTTTTGGGCGGCCTTTTGCAGGCAGTAGGCAACACTAAGGAAACGTCTTTCTTCGATGTAACGCCCTTATCCCGATGAAAAAACCTATTTATCTCCTCAGCCTGTGGCTGCTGCTCCAGTCGGCAGGTTCGGCTTTCGCTCAATCGAAACCCAGTCAGCGCGATTGGCAACCACTCTTTAACGGTAAAGACCTCAAGGGTTGGGACATCAAAATTGCTGGCCATAAGGTGAACGACAATTACCTGGACACCTACCGGGTGGAAAACGGAATGATTCGTATCTCGTATGATAAGTACAAAAGCTTCGACAAGAAATTCGGGCATATGTACTACAACAAGCCCTATTCGCATTACATCGTGCGGTTCACCTATCGGTTCGTGGGTGAGCAAATTCCCGGCGGAGCCACCTGGAACGTGCGCAACAGCGGGGTTATGGTGCATTCGCAGTCGGCCAAAAGCAACGCGCTGAACCAGGATTTCCCGGTTTCGCTGGAGGTGCAGATGCTGGGTGGGTTAGGTAAAGGCCGTAGCGACAGACCGCCCCGCCATACGGCTAACCTCTGCACGCCCGGCACTCAGGTTTTTATGAACGGCAAACTGAACCCGGCTCACTGCATCGACTCCGATTCTAAAACCTACTACGGCGATCAGTGGGTTACCATCGAAGCCGTGGTGCTGGGCGATTCCATTATCCACCACATCATTGAGGGTGACACGGTGCTGACCTACGAACGACCACAAGTAGGCGGGGGTTTTGTGAGTAATGATTACAATTTCAAAACGGCCGGGGTCGACGAGGTGGGCGTTGATTACTGGATGAAACAGCAGAATACGGCCCTCGGTAGCGGCTATATTGCCCTGCAAGCCGAGAGCCACCCCATCGACTTCCGAAGCGTCGAACTGCTCAACCTCGTCGGCTGCACCAAC
This sequence comes from Rudanella sp., assembly GCA_026785985.1. Taxonomy (GTDB): domain Bacteria; phylum Bacteroidota; class Bacteroidia; order Cytophagales; family Spirosomataceae; genus Rudanella. The sequence goes on from JAJAYX010000811.1 coordinate 3,453, forward strand.
CCTAAAGCACTGAATTACAAGTCGTATTACGTCAAATCGGACAATTCGCAGTGTACGTTTAAATAAGGAGGCAGGAGGTGCTGGCGCCGGTCAGCACCTCCTGCCTCCTGTCTGGACAATACAAAGCAGCCAACCTCTCTCGGAGCTGGCTGCGGTATTTGTAAGGTTGGGGGGTTATTTAAGGGGTTACTGCATCGCAATCGTCCGGGGGTTTTCCTGTTGGGTGCTGAGTTTGATAGTCTTGCTTGTTACGTCGCGACCGTTCGTGATTTCAATGCGATACACGCCGTCGGGCAGTTCGCTCAGGCGGAACTTCATGGCCACTTTTTCTTTACCCCGACCAACGGAGCGTTCGGCAAGGGTTTCGCCCTGATTGGTTTTGAAACGGATCTGAACCGTGCTACCTTCTTCTTTTTGCACGATCACATTAATGACCGGCTCAAATTGCGATGGATACACCGCCGACTGGTAAGCCGAGTGAGCAACGGGACGAATTTTGGGAGCAGATACGCCCGGTGTGGCGGCTACTGACGTAGACAATGAAACTACGCCTACGGTGAGGGCTACTGCGAGGGATTTGATGAACGTTTTCATGTGCTTTGGTTTTTGTTGTTTTTTGC
>JAJAYX010000812.1 GCA_026785985.1 Rudanella sp.
CGGCAGTGAGCAGTGATGTTGGCTTCTGTCAGTTCGGGGTCTTTTTTGACCACAAATATCTTGACCGTTTCGCCGGAACGGGCATCAGGTACACCAATGCAGGCAACCTCCAGCACACCGGGGCATTGGCTCACAACTTCTTCAATTTCATTGGGATACACGTTGAAGCCCGACACCAGAATCATGTCTTTCTTGCGATCCACGATCTTGAAATACCCGTCGGCATCCATCACGCCAATATCCCCCGTTTTGAACCAGCCATCTTCCAGTACCTCCGCCGACTCATCGGGCCGGTTGTAGTAGCCACCAAAAACCTGCGGCCCTTTGGCCCAGATTTCGCCGGGTTCGCCCAAAGCGGCTTCGGTACCATCATCTTTCACGCACTTCATATAGGTGCTTGGCCAGGGAATGCCGATGGTGCCAATTCGGTTGCCATCATCAATTGGGTTTGAGCAAAGCACGGGCGACGTTTCGGAGAGGCCGTAGCCTTCGGCAGGTTTGCTACCTGTTAGTTTTTCCCACCGATCTGCCACCGCCGATTGCAAAGCCATGCCCCCCGCCGAGGTAATGCGTAACTTACTGAAATCGACTTCGTTAATGCGAGGCTGATTCAGCAGGCCATTATAGAGCGTATTTAAACCGGTAAACGACGTGATCTGGTATTTTTTCAGATCATCGATAAAGGCATTCATGTCTCGCGGGTTGGTAATGAGCAAATTCATAGCTCCACTCTTCAAAGCCGCCAATGCGTTCGTAGTCAATGCATAAACATGGTAGAGTGGTAGTGCCGCCACAATGATTCCCTCGCCTATGGGTACTTTTGCAGGTTTCATCCACTCATCCTGGCCGATCAGGTTGGCAATCAGGTTCCGATGCGTGAGTGATGCCCCTTTCGAAACACCCGTTGTGCCGCCCGTGTATTGCACAAAAGCCAGCTCCGTATTTTTGATCGTTACCGGCTTCATCGGTTGCCGCGCACCCCGGCTCAGAGCATCGCCAAATGAAATAGCACCGGGCAAATTATAAGCAGGCACCAGTTTCTTCACGTATTTAACAACAGCATTGACAATCAACTTCTTGGGAAAGCCAAGCAAATCGCCAACGTTCGTAACGATCACATGCTTAATGTCGGTTTGGGCAATAATCTTTTCCAAATTGGTGGCAAAATTGGCCAGAATAACAATCGCTTTAGCCCCCGAATCTTTAAACTGATGTTGCATTTCGCGGGGCGTGTAGAGCGGGTTGGTGTTTACCACCGTTATGCCCGCCCGCAATGCACCAAACATGACAACGGGATATTGCAACAGGTTAGGCATCTGAATGGCAATCCGGTCGCCCTGTTGTAACTTCAGGTCATGCTGCAAAAACGACGCAAACTGTTGCGACAGTTTATCCAACTCCCCAAATGTTATTTGCTTACCCATGCAGGCATAGGCGGGGGCATCATTAAATTTCTGAAAGCCCTCGTCAATCAGAGCCGCCAATGAAGAATATAAATCAGGATTAATATCATGTGGAACACCCGGTGGATAATGACTTAACCAGGGACGTGTTTCGGCAATAGTTTGTGACTCCATGTAAGATTAGGTTGTACGTTTTAAAGCAAAAATAAGAAATAAGTTATAGCAGTCCAGTATAAGATTTACCTGTTCCCAAAAAATGTTTACCTCCATCAGAAAATCCTGTTTGGGAATATCCGTTTAGGAGCTTGGCTTAAACAGAGCAGCCCGGACGTTCACAGGGCTTTTGTGTGAACGTCTGGGCTATACTTTACCGTATTAAGACAACCGTTTATACGGCATCTGACAAACTCGAAAACGTGAACTCCCTGATTTTCATGGGGGGAATCAGGTAATTAGAATCCGATTCAGTGCTGACCACTCGCTCCGGTTTGCCCAGCGTTTCGAGGTTGTTGAGCATGATAACCGGGCTTTCGTTGAAGCGGAAATTCTTCACGGCATGTTTGATCTTGCCATTCTCGATGTAGAACGTCCCGTCGCGGGTGAGGCCGGTGAGCAGCAGCGTTTGCGGGTCTTCGGTGCGGATATACCAGAGTTTGGTGACCAGTATGCCCCGTGCGGTGCTCTTAATCATGTCTTCGAGCGAGGCCGTTCCGCCCGCCATAATCACGTTGTTAGGAAACGGAACAGGGGTTTTTCCCTGCTTCTGCGCCCAATACCGCGAGTAGGCCATGTTTTTCACCACGCCTTTCTCAATCCAGTTCAGCCGTTGCTGCGCCTGCCCATCGCCCGCCCAGGGAGAAGCGGGTAGTTCGGCGTTGGTTGGGTCAGAGTAGATGGTAACGCGGGGGTCAACGATTTTTTCGCCCAGCTTGGTCTTGCCGCCGGGCTTGCTCAGGAAGCTTCTTCCCTCATCGGCCGAGCGGGCATCCAGGGCGAAGAAAAGGTTTTCGAGCAGTACTGTTCCGGCCGTAGGCTCCAGAATAACGGTGTATTTGCCGGGTTCCAGGGCCACCGCACTCGCCGAAGCCACGGCTTTCTGGCTGGCAATACGAGTGGCCGCTGCCGTATCTAATTTACTCACATCACTGAACCCCTTGATCACATAACCTGACCCTTTTCCATCGGCCGTGCGGACGGTGAGGGAGAAGTTGACGTTAGTGCTGGGGTAGTAGGCAAACAGGCCTTTAGAGTTCATCATGGCTTGATAACCATGCGTATCCTCCATAAATCCGGCGGCTGTGAGGTTCTGAGCGCGGGTCAGCTCAAGGCTTTTGGCAACGGCATCAGCGCGGGCATCGGGCGTTAGTTTGGCCGTGCTGTCGAAATAGCCGTTGCTTTTCAGGTACGTTTGCGGCCCCAGAATACTCACGTATTCCGGGTTTTCGGGAGCCAGTCGGGCCAGCTCTTCGGCCCGGCGCACCACTTTCTCCAACGATGCATCGTCGAACTCGTCGACAGTAGCCGTGCCTACTTTTTTTCCAAATGCCGACTGTACCACCAGGTTCTGATTGGCCCGTGAGCCACTGGTGGAGACTTCGTTGCGGGCATAGCGGATGTTTCCGCTCACATCGCCCGACAGGTTTACCTCACACTCATCGGCTTTTGAATAGCTGAGGACTTTGGTGAGCAGGGCCTTAGCCTCCACTTCGGATAGTATGATTGCCATTTAGATTTTCCGTCCTGTATTAATCACGTTAACCCCATTGAACCGCGTTGTACTTGACCCGTGCGAAACTGCACTGCTTTGGCTGGGTTGGCCTTTTCCGTCGAAAAACGAACCTCCAAGTCGGTAATCTTTCTCATCGCAAATGGCTGCGCAGGAGTTCCAGAATTCCTGCGTGTTCGACTGATAAGCCACGTCTTTGAGCATTCCGGCGATCTGTCCGTCTTTGATTTCGTAATATAATTGCCCACCAAACTGGAAGTTATAGCGCTGCTGATCAATGGAAAACGAGCCATCGCCCACGATGTAAATCCCTTTTTTGACATCCTTAATCATGTCCTGTACCGAGAGGGCTGTCTTCCCCGCTTCGAGCGAGACGTTGGGCATCCGCTGAAACTGCACTGTTCCCCACGAGTCGGCGTAACAGCAACCGTGTGATTCTTTTTCGCCGATAATGGCCGCCTGATCGCGGATGGCCTGATAGTTCACCAACACCCCGTCGCGAACGAGATCCCATTTTTTGGTGCCAACGCCTTCGTCGTCATAGCCCACGGCACCGAGCGAGCCAACCTGCTGTTTATCAGCAATCAGGTTCACGAGTTTGCTGCCGTACTGGAAATTTTTGGACTGCCATTTGTCGAGCGTAGCGAAACTGGTACCGGCAAAATTGGCTTCATAACCCAGCACCCGATCCAGTTCGAGGGGGTGCCCAACAGATTCGTGGATGGTCAGCCACAGGTGCGAGGGATCCAGAACAAGGTCATACTTGCCGGCTTCCACCGACTTCGCCGACAGCTTTTGTTTGGCCTGTTGTGCAGCCGCCGTCACGTCTTCGACCATATCATAGCCCTTGTTGTAGCGGGTGGTGATGCCCGTCACTTTGTCGGCGGGGTTCACCTGCAAATACTCGTAGCCCATGCCCATTGGCGCACTGAGGGCGTTTCGGGTCTCAAACTTCCCCGACTTGGCATCAATGCAGGTCACGTTGAAAATTGGCCAGATTCGGTGAATGTCCTGATCGGCGTAGGTGCCATCGGTGGAGGCAAAATACTTCTGCTCGTTCACCATAAACAACACCGAGTTCACGTAGTTGGCTCCGTTTTTCATGGCCGAGGCATTCACGCCCAGCAGCAGATCGACTTTTTCTTTGATCGGCACCTGGAAGGCGTTCTTCTGAATCGGAGCCTTCCACGATACCTCGCCGTAGCCTTTTTGCGGAGCCAGTTCAACAGGCTTTTTCAGCAATTTGGCGTTGGCTTTGGCAATGGCCACGGCTTCTTCGGCGGTACGCGCCATGTCGGCCTCATTTTTGGCATCGACCACGGCGGCAAAGCCCCAGCAACCATTGGCAATCACCCGAACGCCCACGCCATAGCTTTCGGTGTTCACGATATTTTGCACCTTGTCTTCGCGGGTAACCACGAATTGCCGCAAGTAGCGACCAATGCGCACATCGGTGTAGGTGGCTCCTTTGGCTTTGGCGGCATTGAGAGCGGCATCGGCCAGGCGTTTTTTCACAGCCACATCGAGGCCCGTTTCAAGGAGTGCCTCGGCATCCACGGAGCGGCCTAAGCCAGTAATGTTGGGCAGCAGCAACCCGGCGGTTGAGAGGCCCAGTAGGTGGTTAAATTCTCGGCGGTTCATTTGGTTTGATTGTGAGGGGTTTAAGAGCTAAAGCTCTATTGAGGTTATGGGGGCTTAGCTAAAACACAGAGAAGCACAAAGGTTCACAGAGAAAAATTAGCTAAAAAAGTTGGCTAAACGAGTAATGCCTTCACGTAGCAAAGGAACCCGGAAATTAATGAGCAAGCCAAGTTTGTAACCACCCAGTTTTAGGTATGTCAATAACTGTGCTTCATGAACATCAAGAATAATGTCAACGGTCTTTAATTCAATCACCAGTTTGTTTTCAATAAGCAAATCGAGCCTATAACCATGTTCAAGATGCACACCTTTATATACGATAGGCATAGGCTTTTCGCGTTCCACGAATAATCCCGACTCCCGCAATTCAGAGCATAAACACTCCTGATAAGCCGACTCTAACAAACCCGGCCCCAAAGCCCGGTGGACTTCAATGGCTTTCCCTGTAGTAGTGGTGGCCAGTTCATTCTCTGTGTTATTTAGTAGGTTTGCTCTCATCTAAATCCTTTGTGAATCTCCGTGGGTCTCTGTGTAACTCTGTGTTATAGCACTCTCTCTGTACCTCTAAATTTTCCGGGCCGTATTGATCACATTGACACCATTGAAACGAGCCGTTGCGCTACCATGCGACACCGCACTCGATTGCGCGGGTTGCCCCTTGCCATCGTTGAAAGCACCACCTAAACGGTAATCACTTTGGTCGCACACGGCGGCACAGGAGTTCCAGAACTCGCGGGTGTTGGCCTGATAGGCTACGTCTTTCAGCATACCCGCAATTTGCCCGTCTTTGATTTCGTAGAAAAGTTGGCCTCCGAACTGGAAATTATACCGCTGTTGATCAATACTGAACGAGCCGTCGCCGATGATGTAAATGCCTTTTTTAACGTCCTTAATCATGTTCTCTACTGACAGAGGAGCTTTCCCGGCCTCCAGCGAGACGTTGGGCATCCGCTGAAACTGCACCGAACTCCAGTTGTCGGCATAGCAACATCCGTGTGATTCTTTCTCGCCCAAAATGTGCATCTGATCGCGGATGGCCTGATAATTGACTAAAACGCCATCGCGGACTAGATCCCATTTCTTGGTACCAACGCCCTCATCGTCGTAGCCAACCGCGACCAGCGAACCAACCTGCGTTTTATCGTCCACCAGATTCACCTCTTTGCTGCCATATGCGAAATTCTTCGACTGCAACTTGTCAAGCGTCACAAACGAGGTGCCGGCATAATTGGCTTCGTAGCCCAACACACGGTCGAGTTCGAGCGGGTGCCCGACGGATTCGTGGATGGTCAGCCACAGGTGCGAGGGGTCTAGAACAAGGTCGTATTTACCGGCTTCGACTGATTTGGCCGTCAGCTTTTCTTTAGCCTGTTTCGCTGCCGACGTAATATCTTCCAGCATGTTATAACCCTTATTGTACCGGGTCGTTACGCCCCCCACTTTGTCGGCGGGGCTGGTTTGCAAATACTCGTAGCCCATGCCCATCGGCGAACTCAGCGAGTTACGGGTCGAGAATTTTCCGCTCTGCGTGTCCACCGCCGTAACGTTGAAGTTCGGCCCAATCCGGTGAATGTCCTGGTCGGAATAGGTGCCATCGGTAGAGGCAAAATACTTCTGCTCATTCACCATGAACAGCACCGAATTCACGAAGTTGACCCCGTTTTTCATGGCTGCCGCGTTAGCTGTCAGCAACAGATCGACTTTTTCTTTGATGGGGACTTCAAAGGCATTTTGCCTGATGGGGGCTTTCCACGACACCTCGCCGTAGCCTTTTTGGGGAGCTAACTGCACGGGTTCAATCTGTAGCCGGGCGTTGGCTTTGGCAATCGACACGGCAGTTTGAGCGCATTTGGCAACAGTGGCTTCGTCTTTGGGGTTGGCCATTGCCGCAAAACCCCAGCATCCGTTCACGATCACCCGGATACCCACGCCATACGACACCGTGTTCACGATGCCCTGCACCTTGTTCTCGCGGGTAAGCACAAATTGGTTCAGATAACGGCCAATCCGCACATCCGAATAGGTGGCCCCCATCGACTTGGCGGCATTGAGAGCGGCATCAGCCAGGCGTTTCTTAGCGGATACATCCATGTAGTTACCGACCAGTTCTTCCGGGGATACGGCGTGTGAAAAAACGGGTAACGAAGGCATCAGCAGCCCGGCCGTACCCATGCCTAACAGTTGGTTAAAGTCTCGACGGTTCATCAGGAGTTTGTATCGGTGTTTGTTTTAATTGATTGTAGCGCGTTCGCACACCGTCTATTGATGATAGAGAAGTGGTTGGAGTTGCAGGGGGTATATCCTGAAAGTGAGTCGATAAGTGTTTGATTACCCACTCAGGCAGAGGGGTATTCTGGAATTTGACCTCTCTATCTATTCGCTGAAAGATGAGTTCAGGTTGGGCAGAGCCATCTATCAGCATTAATACGTCAGGTTCATCGAAAAAATGGTTAAGCAATAGTAAGCCTGCTTCGTAGCGACCTCGAATTATATCTTCCCGAACGAAATGTCCACCCTGTTGATACCGGCTAATAACACGTTGGTTAAGAACTGTCAGGTCATCAACACACATAAAAATCAGCCGGAAGGCATAACCTGCCTGTTGTAAAGCCAGAAAGTATTGCCAGGTGTCGGCTTCGTGAAGATTTGTCTCAACGGCGAATGTTTCCCGGTTTTTTAAGTGGGTTTGAATACGCCGTTGAGACTCTTCGTTGGTCATGCGTTGAACTACTTCCTGATGCTGTTGTTGGTGGCGAATTTGCCGGGCAATGTCATCGGAGTTAATCAACTCGACCCCTTCGGACAAATATTGAAACGAAGCCGTCGATTTACCAACGCCATTAGGACCAGCCACTACATAAAATGAGGGCTGCATTATTTTACTGGTTCAGTTCGACCATCAGCATACTCTCTAACTGTCTGACCATTCTTACTGATGATAACAGGCAACCCCCGGCTAAAGGCCGCTTCGCGGGCTTTAGCATAAATCTGTTCAGCTGCTTGCTCGCGTTCCACAGCAGTCATCTCCTCCAAGGGTTTGGCTGCTCCGCCAAAGAGAGGGAGAATGTTTACCGGCTCTATATTCCCAGGCAGGGTAAGCTGAAATTCAAGCATTTTGTCCATGATCGGCTTGCTTATGTCCTGCTCGAATATTCAAATTGCAACTTGTATCTACCTCTTTAAGAAGTTGCAATTCAAGTTCTTTCCGGCCTAATGGAACCTCCATAAAGGCCAGCCAAAGCTCTTGGCAAAGGTGATTATTGACGCGATCTTCCGTAGCCTTATCAAATTTATCACTGGCAGAAGCCAGTACATAATTTGGAAATTGTTCTATATCAGAATAAAACTTTTTGACAATTGAACGCCGAAGGTTATGGTTACGTGTGTCGAATAAATTCTTCATTCTGGCATACAAGCTACCCGTTTCTCCTACATAAACGATCTTATCCTCCTCGTTTCTGAAGACATACACGCCTGCTCTCTTAGGAACATTGGTTAATTCTTCTTTTGTCGCAAAGAATCGTTGCCAATTACCATTTACAAGGAGTTCGTTACGTAGATTATTTAAATAGTGGTCAATCTCCTGGTAGCTCATGTGTGTTTAAGTTTTAGAAGCAGACCTGCCCCTGATGGTTGGCAAGCCGGCTTATTTATTGTATCCCATCATACCGCGTCCGACAAACTCGAAAACGTGAAATCCCGAATCTTCAGGGGTGGTATCAGGTTGCCACTCACCCGAACGGGCTTCCCCATTGCTTCGAGGTTGTTGAGCATAATCACCGGGCTTTCGTTGAACCGGAAATTCTTCACCGGGTATTTGATCTGACCGTTTTCGATGTAGAAAGTCCCGTCGCGGGTGAGGCCGGTATAAAGCAGCGTTTGGGGGTCAACCGCACGGATGTACCACAAGCGCGTGACCAGGATGCCCTTTTCGGTGCTTTTGATTAAGTCCAGCAACGACTGTGTGCCGCCTTCCATGATGAACGCAGCGGGTGGTGGTGTTGCCTTCACACCTTTTTTATCGGCCCAGAAACGGGAGAAATACATGTTCTTCACTACGCCTTTTTCCACCCAGGTCACTTTCTCCTGCGGACGGCCATCGGCACCACCACCGAAGCGACCACCCCCTCCCCCACCATCAAATGCCGAGGTCGGAATTTCCGGGTTGGTGGGATCCGAATAAATCGTAACCCGCTCATCGAACAGCTTTTCGCCTAAGCGCGTCCCCCCACCTTTCTTGCTCAGAAAACTGCGGCCTTCGTCGGCATTGCGCCCGTCCATGCTGCCCATCATGTTCTGAAGGAGGTCAACCCCGGCGGCAGGCTCCAGGATCACGGTGTATTTGCCTGGCTCCAGGGCTCGCGCACTGACTGAGGCCAGTGCTTTTTGCATAGCAATTTCGGTGGCTTCTTTGGTGCTGAGTTTCAAGACATCGGTCACGTCGCGAATGGCGTACCCGGACCCTAACCCGTCGGCGGTTCGCACGGTGATCGTGAAATCGACCGAGGTGGCCCGGTTATAGGCAACCAGCCCTTTGCTGTTGCCGAGAGCCGAGAAGCCCGTTGTGTCTTCCAGATACCCTGCCGCCGTCAGGTTCTTTTTCCGGCAGGGATCGAGACTGTCGAAAGCCGCTTTTGCCCGGTAGTCGGGGTCAATTTTAGCCGTGTTTTCGGAGTATGGATTCGTTGTCAGGTAGGTTTGTGGCCCCAACATCGGCATGTATTCCGGGTTTTCGGGGGCCAGTTGAGCGATCTCCTCCGCCCGACGGACGGTTTTTTCCAGCGAGGTATCATCAAATTCATTGATCGTTGCCGTACCCGACCGTTTGCCAAACACCGACGTTACCGCCAGCGACAGGTTGTTGCTTTCGCCACTCGTAGAAACCGAATTACGGGCATATCGAATGTTCCCGGTGCGCCCTCCCGTCAGCGTGACCGCTGTTTCGTCGGCTTTGGCATAGCTCAACACCTTATCAATTATCTTTTTTGCTTCTTCTTTGCTTAAAATGGCCATGATTCAAGTCTGATTGGGTAATTAGATTTTCCGTCCGGTGTTAATTACGTTGACCCCATTGAAGCGCGTAGTGGCACTTCCGTGCGAAACCGCACTGATTTGCGAGGGTTGCCCTTTCCCATCGAAAAAGGAGCCAAACGTGCGATAATCGTCTTTGTCGCAAAGTTGCGCACACGAGTTCCAGAATTCCTGCGTGTTGGCCTGATAAGCCACATCGTCGAGCATTCCAACCACCTCGCCATTCTTGATTTCGTAGAATAACTGCCCTCCAAACTGGAAGTTATACCGCTGCTGGTCAATGGAATATGACCCCCGGCCAATAATATAAATGCCTTTGTCAACGCCCTTGATCATGTCCAGCACCGAGCGTTTTTCCGTGCCCGCTTTCAACGAGACATTGGGCATCCTCTGAAACTGCACCGAATCCCAATTGTCGGCATAACAACAGCCGTGTGAGGCCTTTTCGCCAATGATGGCTACCTGATCGCGGATAGCCTGGTAGTTCACCAAAACGCCATTTTTGATCAAATCCCACTCTTTAGCCGGTACGCCTTCGTCGTCGTAACCCACCGTGCCGAGCGTATGGGGCTGGGTTTTGTCGGCCACAATATTCACCAAATCACTGCCATATTTAAACGACTTGGTTTTCCACTTATCGAGCGTGGCAAACGATGTCCCGGCGTAGTTAGCTTCGTAGCCCAGCACTCGGTCCAGTTCGGTGGGGTGCCCAACCGATTCGTGAATGGTCAGGC
>JAJAYX010000813.1 GCA_026785985.1 Rudanella sp.
CGACCAAATTCGGAGCCAACAACAAATACGGGATATTCCCCTCGTTTTCGGCGGGCTGGCGATTACCGGAAGAAAACTTCCTGAAATCGGGGCCATTCTCAGATCTGAAAATCCGGGCGGGTTACGGTCAAACTGGTAATCAGGAGATTCCGTCGAAAATCACGCAGGCGTTGTTTACCTCGTCGGTAGGGCCAACCACGAGCTACCCCCTTGATGACTCAACCAGTTATCCGGCCAGCACCTCCTGTACCCGCCTGGCCAACCCTGATATTCAGTGGGAAGTGTCGACGCAGACGGACATCGGGCTGGACTTTGGCCTGTTCAACGGCGCGTTGACGGGCACAGTTGACTATTTCCGCAAGGTGTCGGGCAAGATTCTGCTCGAAGTGATCCCCGCCGACCCAATTCAGCCAGCCTCGACGTACTGGACTAACGTACCGGATATGACCATCACCAACCAGGGCCTCGAACTCGACCTGAACTACCGCTACGTGAATACCAGCGGGTTCCGGTTCGACATCGGCGGCAACATCACGTTCATCAAAAACGTGGTGAACAACTCGCCTTACTCGGTCATCACGTCCGGGTCGGCATCGGGCGCGGGCCTGACCTCGGCCACGGTCAACGGCTACGTGAACGGGCAACTCATCGGAACGTTTTTCCTGCGCGAATACATCGGTATTGACGAGAAAGGCGTTAGCAAACACAGCGATACCAACGGCGACGGCATTGGCGGGACCGACAAAGACCGGATTGCGGCTGGCAGTGCCTTACCCACGCGGCAGTTTAACCTGAACGGCAGTGTGGCCTACAAGGGCTTCGACCTGACGGCTAACTTCAACGGCGTTTCGGGCAACAAACTGTACGACAACACAGCCAATGCCTTCTTCTACAAGGCTCGCTTAGTGAAAGGGCTGAACGGCCCCGCCGAAGCAATCGGCGAACCTACCGAGTCGATTAATAATGCGGCTCCGGTTTCGACGCGCTTCCTGAAAGACGGAGCCTTTTTCCGGCTCAACAACCTGTCGCTGGGCTATACCCTTGACCCAAAAATGCTGGGCATGAACCGGTGGATTTCGGGCGTTCGGCTGTCGGCAACGGGCCAGAATCTGTTCGTTATCACGAAGTACAACGGCTTTGACCCGGAGGTAAACACCGACCGCACTGTCGACCGGAATCTCAAAATGGAAGCCTAAACTTGCACAACCGGGGCGTTCAAATTGTCACACGGAACCCGCCGAACGAACACAAATCATGATCTTTGGGACATGCGACCTGTCGACCGAAACCCGGAATGCAAGCACTTTATGAACCATCACCCAACGCCACCAAGTGTGATGACGAGCGTAGCGAGACATTTACACACTTGGGATGTTGGGCTACCAACGTTGCATACCCGACGAGCAACCTGTTGCCTACGAAGCCTGCCTAACCAAAGGTGGGCTTTTTTATTACCCGAAACAACAGAAAAAATCTGAAAATAAATGCTAAAACACTTGTTTCGCAACGAAACAGATCCTACGTTTCTCTAGTAATCATTGCAAGAACATAACACGGAAAGAAATTGACAAAATGATTGCCCTGCATGAGGGATTGCGAGATAGGGCTTTGCGGTTGCTTCGGCTGATACTGGAAACAAAAGAAGCAAACGGTCAGGAAACGCAATTCGCCCGCGCATTTATCATCAACAAAGCAATGATCGAATGGTTGAATGGACTGAAAGCAGACGATGAATGACAACCGGGGGCTTTCGCCCCCACAAATCTATACAATTATGGTAGCTGAGAATGTGGATTTTGAAAAAGAACTGAGAGGCATTGAGCAACAAACCAACGACAGTATCAACTATATCAAGTCGTTAGGCTTAAAACTCCCTGATGTTGTGCTGGATATGTCGGAGTGGCTAACAATCAAACGCTACGCCGAACGGCATGGCCTGACCACACAGGTAGTAACGAACTGGATTGCACGGGGTATTATTCCGGCGGATTCCGTCAGAGACGTACCCGAACTCAACAACCTTAGATTGGTCAAAGACCAGTCTTACCGTTAACTGTGTCAACCACAGTTTTTGTGATGATGCCGAAATGCCCCCACTGATAGTGGGGGCATTTTTTTCTTGTAAACTTACATTTTTTTTGTACATCAACGTAATGGAGGGCAGATTTAACGATATTGACGCATACTTGGATAGTCTCCTAAAGGCCGAAAAGCCTACTTTACAGAGTTTGTTTGACAAAAAACTCATCGATCCCAAAATTGGCCAAACGACTGCTCTCGATATTATGGGAGTTCAGTCACGGGCTATTAAAGGTATTTTAGCTGGCTCACAAAAATTAGTTGATGTAAGAAATCTCATTAAACTTGCTAATTTTCTACAATTACCTAAAGAACAAATAATTGAATTATTTCTTGAAATAATAGAGAAGAATTTTCCAACCAATAATAGGCTGATTGTGTCACTCCTTCGGGGTTCTGAAAGGGGATCACCGGCTACTTTTCTATAAAAATGACACCCTTTCAGGGTTAGAAGTTTTTATAAGAAAGCCCTGCCAAAGTAGCTTCTGCAAATAAACCATTTCTCACTTCGTCGCTACATAGAAGAAATCCAGGCTCCCCGCCGGATGCTGGCTAACGAGGTAATCAGTGTGGTGAATCTCGGCGGCAAGGCCATCCTGTTGCAGAAGGCGGTCGCGGTTCATACGGTTGGCAATGTCGTAGGGCACCTGCAACAATCGGCGGGGCAGCCGGTATTGCAGCTTGAAAATGTCCCAGCGGGTGAATCGCTCCACCGACTTTTTGTTCTGCTCATAATAGGTCATCACCTTGTCGTTGCCGTGGATACCCCGCGTCTCGATCAAAGGGAAATACCGGCCCATTAACGCCCGCAGTTCGTCGGCCACGTATTCGCGGACGTGCCAGGGGTTGCGCGTGAGCGAGAATGTTTTGTTCACAGTGGTTAGCAGCAGTTTGCCGCCCGGCTTGAGCACCCGGTAGGCCTCTTTCACAAACAGGTCGTCGTTGTCGATGTGTTCGATTACCTGGAACGTCACGATAAAATCGAAGGTGTTATTGGCGAAACCCGATAGGGGAGGGATGTTGACCGCAATGAACGTCGATTGGGGGTATTCGCGCTGGAGTGAGCCGATGAGGTCTTCGTTTTTGTCGATGCCTGTGTAGTGGTCGGCAGCCTGCGTGAGCAGTTCCAGCCCCCGGCCCCAACCGCACCCAATTTCGAGCACATTACCCCGTACCATGCCCGCTGCCTCGACATAGGGGAACAGCAAACGCTGATGAACGGGGTTGTCGGAGGTGATTTTGGCGGAGGTAATCTCAGTGGTTTTGTACATGTTACAAAATTACTGGTTTGGGCTGGCAAAGAAAAATCCCCGGCGACAACCGTTAGGGGGTCTTTTTTCGTTACTTTATCGTATCTTATTCAGAACGTCACTCACTCGTTGTGTATGCGACTGCTTTCCGCTTTAGTCCTGACTTTATTTATTACGGCCTGTTCTACGTCCAAAAAGACGAATCCGACTGCCCGGCAGCAACCCACTGCATCCGATAATGCCCGCCAACCGTCGGCCCGGCTTGCCGACAGCGACCGCAAGGCCCCCGACGCACCAGCCACGGCGGCACGCCCGCTGAGTGCCGACCCCAATGCGGCTCAACGCCAGCCATCAGGCTCCTTTCGGCCAGTGAATGCCAATGCCGGTTCGTCAACGGCCCCGGTGGGCGGCAGTTCGTCGGGGAGCGATTATACCATCACGGCCATCAAAAGCAAGTTTCTGGCTATCGACAGTTCGGCGGCCCGCGTGTTCCTGAATGTCTATACACGCACACCGGATGGCAAACCCATCAGCAACGTGAGCGATTTTAGCACCCGGTTCCTGGTCAATTATGTGATTTATCCCGATTATAACAACCGCGAACGGCTCGGCTATGGCAACGTGCAGGCTACACCCGAAAATGTAACGGTGCAGGGCGATCACCTCGTGCTAACGTTTGACGTGAAGCGACCCAAAGAAGCCATTGGAGCCATTATGCTCACGGAGATTACGGAAGTCAACACGGGTAAAAAATCTTTGAACGACCTCCAGTTGCGGTTCCGGGCACCCCGCATCACCGACCGCTATACGCTCTTTGAAGGCAATGGTAAAACGCCCCAACTGCGCAATTTCGTCAGCCGCCACGACACGATCCTGATTCGCGATGTGGCCGGAACGAGCAAACCGCTCTATGGTTTTCGGTATAAACATGAGTTCGACGCGGCTTCGTCGCCCATGAACACCGGCACACGCCCGGCGGCCAAAACCCTCGCGGTTGATTCCACGCTGATGGTGATGACCAATCAACCCTTCAGACTGCCCAAAGAAGGGCTGTATTTTTTCCTCGAAGATACTACCGATACCTATGGCCTGGGCCTGATGGTGACCGACAATCGGTTCCCCAGGCTGACCCGCCCCGAAAAACTGGTGAAGCCCGTTTTGTATGTCAGCACCAGTTCTGAAATGACCGAACTGAACGCTACCACGGATGCCAAAAAATCGTTCGATAAGTATTGGCTGGGGTTAATGTCGGGCAATGAAGAAGTGGCCAAACGAGCTATCCGGGCCTATTTTAACCGGGTTGAAGAAGCCAATAACCTCTTTACGACCTACAAAGAGGGCTGGAAAACCGACAAGGGCATGATCTATATTGTGCTTGGCCCCCCCGACCGGGTTCAGCGCAGCCGCGACCGCGAGGTATGGGTATATAACCGCCGGGCCAACGTGTCTGAAATCAATTTTACCTTCAACCGGAAACCCAACCAATTTGTGGATGACCATTATGAGCTGGTTCGCTATGCCGAATATCAGCCGGTCTGGTATCCTATTGTGGAAGCCTGGCGAACGGGAGCCATCCGGGAGTAAAATTTCTTCTTAACCGCGTCGGTGGCCCGGCGCAAAGTCGCAAGTTTTACGCAAAGGTCGCAAGGTGAACTAGCTAACTTTGCGACCTTTGTGCTATCCTTCGCGCCGTTGCGGTTTATTAATACAAAGAATGCCTTATCAAAACAAACCCTCCCGCCCTGAACTCGGTGCCGACGAAATGGTATTCGGAGTGCAATCGGTGTTGGAAACCCTTCGCTCCGATCAGCAGATCGACAAGCTGTATATGGAAAAGGGGATGAGCAACCCCGATATTCAGCAGTTGGCTTTCCAACGGCGCGTTACCATTCAGCGGGTGCCGGTGGAAAAATTAGACCGATTCACGCGCAAAAACCACCAGGGTGTGGTGTGCCTCGTGGCGGCTGTTCAATACGTAAAACTGTCGAATGTGATCGCCGATGTTCACGAACGGGGCGAAGTTCCGTTTATCCTGCTGCTGGATCGTATTACGGACGTTCGTAACTTCGGAGCCATTGCCCGCACCGCCGAATGTACTGGTGTTCAGTGTATTGTGATTCCGGGTAGGGGAGCAGCCGCCATCGGCTCCGATGCCATGAAAACATCGTCGGGCGCGTTGAATCATATTTCGGTGAGCCGCGAATTTGATCTGGCCGACACCGTAAAATACTTGCAGAATTCGGGGATTCAGGTCGTGGCCTGTACCGAAAAATCGCCCCGTGATCTCTACGAAACCACCACCGATTTAACCGGCCCATTGGCCGTGGTGATGGGGTCAGAAGAGGACGGGATCTCGCCCGAAATCCTCAAAATAGTGGATACACACATCAAAATTCCCCTCCTGGGGTCGGTTGCCTCCCTCAACGTATCCGTAGCCACGGGCGTGATGCTGTATGAGGTGGTGCGGCAACGAAGTTTAAAACAGTGAGCCGCCAGCAATAAACAGTTACTACCCTGTCGAAATCTGTACTGTTGGCTGCTCACTGCTAGCTGTTTACTGTAAAAGCTGTTTCAGGCTTTCTTCTTCTTAGCTGGAGCCTTGGCTGCGCCACCGTCGAGGGTGTTGATCCACTTAGCTAATTTCTGGGCATCTTCCTTTGGCACCTGCTTCATGGCAGCCATCGGCGGATAACCGGGCCAATTGGTTGGCTTCGGTTCGTAAATCAGGGCGACCATCTGATCAACGGTATATTTTTTCTTAGCCACATCTTTATATGCCGGACCAACCAAACGCTGATCCACGCGGTGGCAGGCAATACAGGTGTGCTTGGCCATCAGAGCTTTCATGTCTTCGGGAATGTTGTCCTGAGCCTGGGCGTTGAGCGAACCAACAGCCATCAGTGCTGTGGCGAATAATAAGCCAAACGATTTCTTCATGGGGTAAAAGTTTGTAAAATGTACTGGTTGATATTGGGGTCGGGCAGATGCCGAAAACAGGTTGTGACTGGCAAAAATAACGTCCGGCCAATTAAAACCTATAGTTAATCCCATAAAACGATTCTTTGACCTAATTTACCCCAAAAGGTTTAATCAGTGAACAGTTATGCTTCTTGATCGCTTCTCCAGCCATGCGGACATCTATGCCCGCTACCTCATCGACTATCCCGATGCCTTGTATGACTTTGTTTTATCCTTCGTGACCAAACGGGGAGCCGCCTGGGACTGTGATCCTGTGCGCCAACACGTGGAGAACCGATATGCCGAACTACCGTTCGATTTTGCCAACCCCCAACGGGCCGGCTTCACCGTGGAGAGGTACTGGACAGCCGAGTGGTTTCTGAACTATTTGCGTACCTGGTCGGCAGTGCGAAAGTTCATGGCGGTTAATGGCCACGACCCCGTCGATGCCTTAACCGAACCAATCAACGCTGCCTGGGGGCCGGACGAACGACTGGTGCAGTTCCCGGTTTTTTTGCGGCTGGGGCAAATTTAAAGTTCCCAAATCACCCGCACCACTTTGGCCTTCACGCCGATGGTCTGGAAAAACTGGAGCCAGTGCAACTGTTGCGGGCCGAGGTGATCGGTGGGCGATTTTACCTCTACAAAATCATAGTCACCTGCTTCGTTCCAGATCAGAAGGTCGGGGAAACCCCGTGTATGTTCGCGGACATTGCGGGCCATTTCGGTCATTATCAGCCGCAGTTGGGCCACGTCCAATACGGCAATGATCTGATTAATAAGCCCCAGTAGCTCATCGTTCCAGTCGACCAGCACGTTCGTGATGCCGTATTTGGCGTTGTAGGTGCGCCCTACATGTCGTCGCCAGTCATCGCGGGTTTCGAGTTCGGCCAGGCGGTTGCGGAGGAGGGCTTCGCGTCGGAGATAGAAATCGGCCCCGTAAAAATCGGACGGGGCGCGTTGCAGCGGGTGGTGAATTGCCGAGACGTTGGCATCGTAAATAATATCCCAGAACACCAGCCCGAACAGCCCACGCCAGGGATAGTTTTCGGTGAAGGCCGCGTCGAAATCCTGCTCCAGATAATGGTTCATTACGCCCGCTTCCACGTGATGCCGGTAAGCCGCCGGAATACGCACGCTTTCGGCATCTGACAGGAACCGGGTGGTTGCTTTTCGGCTTCGTTTTTTTTCGCTCAGGCCCAGAATTTTGTCTCGGAAATCGGTGGCGAAATAGCGTTCCCCGGCGTTTTGGGGAGCCACAGCAATCTCATCGCAGAGGGCCAGGGCTTCCTCCACGGAGCCGTTTTTAAACAGCAGCCGTCCCCGCCGTTCACGGGCTGGCACC
>JAJAYX010000814.1 GCA_026785985.1 Rudanella sp.
CAGCCGACAACGAAGGAACCCCAAGTTTGTCGGCTGATGGCCGAACGCTGGTATTCACAGCCTGCCAGGGCCGCAAAGGGTTTGGCAGTTGCGATCTTTATATTTCGCGCCGAACGGGCAGCGACTGGTCTGCCCCTCAAAATCTGGGCGGTACGGTAAACACATCCAACTACGAATCGCAACCAGCCTTATCGGCCGATGGCCGACGGTTATATTTTGTGTCGGACCGGCCGGGTGGTAAAGGCAAACGCGACCTCTGGCGAACCGATGCCGATGCTGACGGGAACTGGCAGGAGCCGGTGAACCTGGGAACCCCCATTAACACCCCCTTCAACGAAGCATCTCCGTTTATTCATGCCAATGGGCAAACCCTGTTTTTCGCGTCGGAGGGGCATCCTGGAATGGGCGGTTACGATTTATTCGTGAGCGACAGCACACTCACAACCGGCCCGCAACGTTGGTCGACACCGGCTAACCTTGGCTACCCCATTAATACGTCTGAAGATCAGGCTTCGCTGTTTGTGTCGGCCAACGGTGCCCGTGCATATTATTCGTTTGAAGAACAAAAAGAAGGCATTTCTCAACGCTCACGGATTTATGTGTTCGATATGCCCGAATCGTTGCGGGAGCGGGTGAAACCCGTGAGTTATCTGAAAGGGGTCATTACGAATGGCAAGGATAAAAAACCCATTTCGGCAACGATTGAATTAATTGATCTGGCCACCAATCAAACCGTTTCGCGGGTAGCCTCCGACGGGCAAACCGGCCAATATGCCATTGTGCTACCCACCGAGGGCGAGTATGCGTTATACGTGAACAGTCCCGGCTACCTGTTTAAAAGCCTATCGTTCGATTTTACGCAGAAGCACAACGAAACAAATCGGGGTTTGGCCCTCCCGGTGGTTCTGGAACCCCTCAGCAACACAGGAAAAGAAACACTGAACAACATTTTCTTTGAGCTTGGCCGGTATGATCTGGTTGGAAAATCGCGCCCGGAACTCAACCGGCTTGTCGATTTTCTGAAAGCAAACCCAACCGTGAGTGTCGAAATTTCGGGGCATACCGACGATCAGGGCGATGCTAATGCGAACCTGCTTTTATCAAAAAAACGAGCACAAACTGTGGTGGCCTACCTCACCGAAGCAGGCATTGATGCCAAACGAATTCGGTCTACAGGTTTTGGTAAAACCCGCCCGTTGCTACCCAATATAACGGAGGAAAACCGTCGTCTAAACCGCCGGATCGAGTGGCGGGTATTATGAAAATGGGGTTAATATCAACTCTATATCCTATTGACTCACTTGGTTTCGGGCGGAATCTTTTTGAACTTTGCCGTTGTTGTCCTTGTAAACAGTAGCTTATGACAGGCTTTGCCTTGTACGAAAACTGGCTGTTCTAACTGATTCTGACAACATTCATCCTGAGTGACGATGACTCCCGAACACGTAAAGTGCCTTATTATCGGCTCCGGCCCCGCCGGATACACAGCTGCAATTTATGCCGCACGGGCCAACATGCAGCCCGTTTTATACCAGGGGCCTCAGCCAGGTGGCCAGTTAACGATTACCACCGAAGTTGATAATTTTCCGGGCTATCCCCAGGGTGTCGATGGGCCTAAAATGATGCAGGATCTGGAAGAGCAGGCCCGCCGTTTTGGTACCGATGCCCGCTATGGTATGGTGACATCAGTCGAATTTTCGGCTAATTCCGGTCCGGATACACCCCATCGCGTTATTGTAGACGAAAAACACGAGATCACTGCCGATAGTATTATCGTTTCGACCGGGGCCTCTGCCAAATGGTTGGGTTTGCCCTCCGAAATGCGGTTGAATGGACGGGGTGTTTCTGCCTGTGCCGTGTGCGACGGTTTCTTTTTCCGCAACCAGGACGTGGCCATTGTGGGTGCAGGCGACACGGCCGCCGAAGAAGCCAGCTACCTCTCGAACATTTGCCGCAAAG
Source organism: Rudanella sp. (assembly GCA_026785985.1). Classification (GTDB taxonomy): domain Bacteria; phylum Bacteroidota; class Bacteroidia; order Cytophagales; family Spirosomataceae; genus Rudanella. Next base: position 1,960 of record JAJAYX010000814.1, read on the forward strand.
TCTACATGCTCGTTCGTCGTGATTCGATGCGGGCTTCGCGCTTCATGCAGCAGCGCGTTCAAACGAAAGAAAATATTGAAATTTTGTGGAACACAGAGACCCTCGAAGTCCTCGGCGATGAGGGAGTGACTGGTGTTCTGGTGCGTAACGCAGTGACGGGGGAGCAAAGAACGCTCGATGTGACGGGATTTTTTGTGGCTATTGGCCATAATCCCAACACCGCTATTTTTAAAGGTTTCCTCGACATGGATGAGAATGGTTACATTCTTACCGAAAAAGGAAGCACAAGAACCAATGTGCCGGGCGTTTTTGTTTGTGGAGATGCTCAGGACAATGTGTACCGCCAGGCGATCACAGCCGCCGGAACGGGTTGCATGGCCGCCTTAGATGCCGAACGCTACCTCGTAACGCTCGAAATGCAGGAGCAAATGATGGTTTAACTGGTTTGTGGCTTGTGGTTGGCTGATTGCGTGAGTGTTGCTGATGCACCGGCCAACCACAAACCACAAATTGATTCGAGTACTTAACTTAAAACCGGCGATTATACAAACCACCCTCTCGCCGAACAACCCGTTTTGAACAACCTACCAGCGAGCAGTTAGCCCCTTGACCCACGCTATCTGCCCACTTGTGTTCATTGGTTTTGTTTCGGAAGAGGAGTTGTTTAGTGGCCGACCTTGATGAACAGATGGGAAAAAATCGACTTTTATGGCTGACGGCCGTTGGATGCTTCGTCGCCACCACCTTCACTGCTCAGGCTCAGGA
>JAJAYX010000815.1 GCA_026785985.1 Rudanella sp.
ACCGAAGTGCTTGACCTCAGCAAAGACAAACGTTTCCGCGACATTCGGCGCAACCTCTACCTGATTCCGATACAACCGGGTCAGAAAATCGTGATACGCGAGGTGCTGTTTGAACAGGGCAAATTTGAATTGCTCACCGGGGCCGACACTGAGTTGGACAAGGTGGTGTCGATGCTGAATAAATACCCGGACATGGAACTACTGGTAGAGGGCCACACCGATAATCAGGGCGATTGGGAACCCAACATGAAACTCTCCGAAGACCGTGTGGAGGTAGTAAAGTGCTATCTGGAAGAAAAAGGCATTGCTTACACCCGCGTACAAACTAAAGCCTGGGGGCCAAGCAAACCCATCGCCAGCAACGAAACCGAAGACAAGCGCAAACAAAACCGCCGGGTCGAATTCACGATTCTGAAAATGTAGACTGTTGACGCAGAGAGCCGCTTCACACTTACCGCTCCGTCGAAAATTGCCCCCGACTATCCGCGTTGCTGAAAAATAGGCGTACTTTTGCCTACCATGTCCGATTTATCCAATCGTAACGCCCTTTTCTGGCTGGCAGCTATTCTGCTCCTTACTTTTGTCCTACGACTGCATAATGCGGGCCGCTATAGCATTTACTTCGATGAGAAGTCAACACTGCTGATTAGTCAGGGCGTTTGTCTGGAAGGAGCCAACCAGAAAGACGTTTTTACCAAGAACTATTTTACGCCCGCCGAGTTCTGGAAACCCAAAACGGTAGCCGATTTCGTTGAGGACAACATCCGGGGCGATATTGGTAACAGCCCGGTCTATTATGCTGTTCTGTGGGCCTGGATGGAGGTTTTCGGTCTGAGCGATCTTTCTATGCGGTTGCCTTCGGTGCTGTTCAGCACATTGATGGTGGCCCTGTTGTTTCTGTTTGTCAGGCGGCATTTTCGGAGCAACACGCTCGCTTTGCTGGCTGCGGGCATTGCCGCTATCGAGCCATTTTTTGTGGCCTACAGCCAAATGGCCCGTAATTATTCCATGACCTTTTTCCTGACGTTGCTCGGAACGCATCTGTTTGTACTAATTGTGGAGGGGAGCGAAGGAGCGAAGAGTGAAGGCGGTCCGACGATTCGGCGAAGGACGAAATTGTACGTTGCCTACGGAGCCATTTTCACCCTATCCGTTCTGTCTCACTATCTGGCGGTGACGGTGTTTCTATGCCACGGAATTTATGCCGCGCTGTACCTGCTTAATCTACGGGCCTGGGTTTCGCTGGCTGTTACGGGGGCCGTTGGACTGGGGTTGGTGTCACTGTGGTTTATCTATGGGGGTGGGGCCTATACCTTCCAGACCATGAAATACCAGGCCGATTTCTATCGAAACATTGCCCTCACGAACCCCACTGGCACTCCTTTTGGTTTGATCTTGCCCGGAACCATCCCGAACATCACCGTGCGGGCTATCCCGATTTTTGCCGATCTTTTCCTGTTCACCAATGGCCTTGGTTCGGCCCTCACGGGTCTGAAAAACGCGGGTTTGGCTTTGTTGCTGGGCTGCGTCGTGGTGTTCCTTATATATAGGTACAATAAGTTAGAAAATCCTCCCCTGTGGGTGAAGGTTGCCGTGCCGCTGGTGTTGCTGGCGGGCCTGCCCATTTATTCGGTGGTGCCGCTCAGGTTCCTGGTGTTGTCGGTGGCCCCGGTGTTTGTCTGGCTTATGGGTCAGTACGTGATACAACATACCGACACCCGCGAGAAACGCTATGTGGTGCTGTTGCTGTTGCTGGCTTTTGTACCAACGTTCTTTTTGTTATTCATGTCGTGGCGGAACAATCATACCTTTGGCATCACGCAACGGTATTCGGGTTTCTCTTTTCCGTATGTCTGTCTGCTCATTGCGATGGCTGTCAGGCAATTGTCCTCACTTCGATGGTGGTTTGCGGTGCCGGTGGCGGCTGTGAGCCTGGTGCAGGTGTATTTTTTGAGCCAGGTGTTGCTCCAGATTTACGCTGGCACCGAAGGCAAATACACCTACTTTGAAAAACCGCGCATCGAAAATCCATACTGGTTTGCGGCCCAGGAACTCAAAAAGCAGTACGCCCCCGGCGACACGATTTTGTACCCCAATCCGGAACGAGTGATTTATTCCGAGGAGATCGACAAAACGTATTCAAAGGTTGCCCTGCTCGATGACAAGTTGGTAAACGTTTATTTACCTCCCACTGCCACTTATTTTCAGCGGGTTGACCCCAACGAGCCGAATAAGATTGTGCTGGTTAAGGGCCGGGGCCGACAGAAAATCACTATTTTTGACCTGAAAGATGTACGCTATTAGATGATTGAAACCATAGATACTACCGTGCTTTCGGGCGAACTAAGACTTAAGGTCTTGAGCCTTTACCATGCAGCCAATGCCGGGCATATTGGCTGCTCACTCAGTTGCATTGACCTGATGATTACCACACTTGTTCAGCGCAAACGGGAACAGGACACGTTTTTGCTCTCGAAAGGCCACGCAGCAGCCGCTCTGTATGCCTGTTTGAATCACCTCGGCGACATTCCGGACGAGGAATTGGATACGTTCTATAAAAACGGCACCACGCTCCCCGCCCACCCAGCCCCCAACCAACACCGGGGCATTCCGTTTGCCACTGGTTCATTGGGACACGGTTTGCCCATTGGCACGGGCATTGCGCAAGCCGGTAAGTTGTTGGGTGACGGTAGCAAAGTCTTCGTACTCATGTCGGATGGGGAGACCAACGAAGGTACCACCTGGGAGGCCGCTCATTTTGCCGCACAATACAGGTTGGATAACCTGGTTGTACTGATCGACAAAAACGGCTTGCAGGGATTTGGCAACACCGCCGACGTGATGGGCGACACAGCTTCCGCCGACCTTTGGCGGGCCATTGGCTTTGAAACTGTTGAGGTAAACGGCCACGACGTGGATGAAATCGGGGCCACCATCGACCGGCTGACGGCGGTACCCAATGGGAAACCAAAGGTGATTATTGCCCGTACTGTGAAAGGAAAGGGCGTGTCGTACATGGAAAACAAACTGGAGTGGCACTACCTGCCCATGACCCCGGCGCAGTATGAGGAGGCCGTGGGGGATGTGAAATCAACGTATAATGTCTAAGATCCCCGACCAGATTCGCCAACTCACTGGCCCCATTTTCGTGTTTGGGGCCAGTGGTTTTATTGGTGCCAACCTGTTTGAACAACTCTTTGCCGTTCGGAAGGACGTGTACGCCCTGACCCACGATGCGACCAAAGCATGGCGGTTGAAATTGCTCGATGTACCCGCCGAAAATGTGGTGCATTGCGATATCGTGTCAGACACCTCGATCAAGTCGGTTTTCTCGACATACCAGCCGAAAACGATCTTCAACCTCGCGGCTTACGGGGCCTACAGCAAGCAGAAAAACGTGGGACTGACCTACGAGACTAACGTAATCGGGACGGTGAATATCCTTGATAACTGCACCCCCGACATGGTGTATATCCACGCCGGGAGCAGTTCGGAATATGGGTTCAACTGCACCGCCCCCAAAGAAGAAGACCGGGTGGAACCCAATAGCCACTACGCCGTATCGAAGGTGTCGGGAGCCTATGTACTGGAATTTTATGCCCGCGTTCACCACCTCAATACCCTGAACCTCAGACTCTATTCTATTTACGGCGGTTGGGAGGAACCCGACCGGCTCATTCCGCGCTTGGTTGAGGAAGCCCGACAGGGGAAATACCCACCCTTGGTGTCGCCCGACATCAGTCGCGATTTTGTGTATATCGACGATTGCGTGTCGGCCTTTGTTCAGGCAGCCTTGCGGGTGAAAGGCAGCGGATTTTCGGGCCGGTCGTACAACGTGGCAACGGGCCACAAAACGACCATGCGCGATTTGGCCGCCGTGACCCAAAAAACGTTTGGCATTGATGCCGAACCCGTTTGGGGCAGCATGGCTAACCGGGGTTGGGACCTCGCCGACTGGTATGGCGACCCCACCGCCATTGAAACTGACCTCGGCTGGCAAGCCACCACTGACCTGGCAACGGGTTTGCAAAAAACCGCCGACTGGCAGGTAAGTCATCAGTACGAAGACCGGGTAATTCCGGCTTTCCAGACTCCCACGCTCAACCCGGTTATTTCGCCGATCATTGCCTGTTACAAGGACGCTGAGGCCATTCCGTATATGTATGAGCGATTGGTGAAAACCTTCAACGAGATGAAGGTGCGCTACGAAATTATTTTCGTCAACGACAACTCCCCCGACAATACCGACGATGTTCTGGAACGGATTTGCGCCCAGGACCCCAACGTAATGGCCATTAAACACTCGCGTAATTTTGGGTCGCAATCGGCCTTTTTGAGTGGGATGGAGATTGCCACCGGCGACGCGGTGGTGCTGATGGACGGCGATTTGCAGGACCCCCCCGAAATCATCCCGCAGTTTTACGAAAAGTGGCAGCAGGGTTTCGACGTGACCTACGGCGTTCGGGTGCAGCGTGAAATGCCCCCCTGGCTGGAGGTATTTTACAAGACGTTCTACCGAATTTTCAAGAATCTCTCCTACATCAACATTCCCTCCGACGCGGGCGATTTCTCGCTCATCGACCGGAAGGTGGTGCGCGAGTTAGTCGCCCTGCCCGAAACCGAGCAGTTTTTGCGCGGTCTCCGGGCCTGGGTGGGGTTCCGGCAAACGGGCGTCAATTATGTCCGCCCCGAACGGATGTTTGGCGTTTCGACCAATAACTGGCGCAAAAACATTGCCTGGGCGCGGAAAGCCATTTTCTCGTTCAGTTTTGTCCCGCTGGAATTGATGGTTTATACCGGGTTTGCGTTTACTGGATTAGCCTTATTGCGAATTATCTGGGAAGTTATCGGGTACTTCCTGTATCCCGATATACCTCGTGGAATTCCAACGGTAATCGTTCTCATTCTTTTTTTCGGTGGAATCAATCTGTTAGGCATATCATTCCTGGGGGAATACATCAGCAAGATTTTCGAAGAAACGAAAAAACGACCGAAGTTTATACGAACGATGGTTCGAAAAGGTAAACAGACCTACAATACAGCCGCAGAGATCAATGCCTTAGTGGAGCAGAGA
>JAJAYX010000816.1 GCA_026785985.1 Rudanella sp.
GGCCATACCAATCCCACCCTACCACCAACCCCACCACCGCAGCCCCAGCCCACCACCAATAACCAACTAGTTTACGAAAAACCGGCGGAGCGTTCAATTCGGGGCGCAACTGCTCCCACAACCGGGCCGCATCGAACGGTGAGCCGGGCGGGGGCGCATCGGGTAGGCTGCTGAGAGTCTGCCGGATGCGCTGGTCAAGAAGATCGCCTTGTTTCTCGTTCATAGCCGTGTGTTGTTAACCAAATCTGTAACTGTGCCCTCGCTTTGCTCAACTGCGATTTCGATGTGTTTTCCGAGATGTGCAGTTGGGCGGCAATCTCCCGGTGCGTATATCCTTCGATGGCGTATAAATTAAAAACCGTTCGATACCCCGGCGGCAACTCCCGGATGAGGTCATAAATCTGTTCGGCGGCCAACTCTCCATCCGGCAATGCCTCGGTCGAGCCTGTTTCGGCCACCCGTTCGTCGTCGTCGCGGAAGAGCGGCAAAGCCCGGTTTGCCCGCAGGTGAAGCAACGCTTCGGTCACCACAATTCGCCGGAGCCACGCTTCAAGGCCGTTATCGTCGCGGTAAACAAAACTGGGCAGGTTGCGGAATATTTTCAGGAACGCACTCATCAGCACCTCCTCCGCATCGGGTTCGGAGCGCACATACCGCAGGCTCACCCGGTGCAACCGATGCACAAACTGATCGTACAATCGCCGTTGGGCAAAGGCATTCCCGCGCTGGCATTGTTCGATTAGTGGTTGGAGCATGGTTGGGTTGATCGTCTCGTCTGATACTGGAAATACAGAAACCCCGGCAAGAGTTGCCTGGGGTTATAAAAAAAGACGAACGAAGTATCCGTGATGCTACAGATCAACTGCCCGTCTGCCACTCTCAAACAGTTTGGTTTTGTCGGCATCACTCATGCGCCGAACGCGGGGCGCAATGCCTTCGGTGCTGATATAAATGGTTCGGGCCTGTTCGTCGGCCATGGGCCAGCGTCGGTTCAGATTCTCAATAATGTAGTTGTAGAACGCTGAGGTATAGTCGGTTAGTGACTGGATTTGGTAGGGGGCAATGGCCGTGTTGTGTTGATATTGTTGCATTTGTTCGGGCCGTTCGAGTTTCAGACCCAGCGTTTCGGGATTGGGTTTGCCGTCGGTGTCGAACAAATCGAGCGGGTAGTTTGCCGTGATGCCACCATCCACCAGTACCTGATACGACTGTCCCCGTCGCGGATGGGCCACCACCCGGTTTTGGTCATCGAGCAACACAGCCCCAAAATACAGCGGCACCGACATGCTGATTCTGACTGCCGTAGCCAGGGCCATGTCGGGCGTTTGGTCGTGCGAAAACACAACCGCCCGTTGCGTGCTGAGATTGGTGCCGGTTACGTATAAATCGCGGAAGGTTTGCCCGGAGCGGAGTTGGTGAAGCTGGGCAAAGGTTAGGCGGGCGTTTCCGGTTTTTCGGGTAATCAACGCTTCGAGCCACCGTTCAAACCGCTCGCCCCGATACCAGCCAAACTGTCGGTTCATCCGGGCGAAACCACCCACAAAAAGCCATCGCCCATCGTTGAACTGGCCAATGTCGAGGTCGTCGAGTACTAATTTTATGTCGTTGGCTGAATAGTTCAGGGCTACCAGCAGGGCCGTAATGGCTCCAACGGATGTGCCGCCTACCCGCTCAATTTGTTGCAACGTGCCCCGCTGTTCCAGGGCGGCAAGGGCACCCGCATAGGCTATTCCGCGAACGCCCCCGCCCTCAAAAACAAGGTTACGACGGGTGATTAGGCTATCAGGATTAGCCGATACGGAATGATGCAAGATCAGATGGAGAAGAATCAGGTAAGGGAGGAAACGCATGAGCTGGAGTTGTTGAGTGAATGGGTAGTTTTAGTCTGTGTAACCAATGTATGCCTACAAATTGGAGTGGCCCTACATCACAGGCAAACGCCATTAGCCTGGGTTTATTGGCCGGGCTGGGATCGTATATGTAGTTTAGGAAGAAATAGGGAAAACAGCCGACACGCCGAACCGGATTAGGGTAAACGAAAAACCGGCAAGGTCTCAACGATCTTGCCGGTTTGGCTTATAAACGTAATGATGATTATCGTTGTAACAACACCTTCGCCGTTTCATGAACGCTTCCTCCACTCAGGTTAATCAGGTAAAGCCCCGATGGATGTGCGTCTAAATTTAGCGTTGTTTCCTCGGTTTGCCCCGTGCCAACAATGTTCTGCTCCGACAACACGGCCCCCGTTGTACTCATAACCCGCAACTGACCCGCTTGCCGCGCTGCCAGCCAATACCGCACCCGAACCAGCCCTCGCGACGGATTTGGCGAGACCGACAATCGAACCGTTTCCTCGATTACGCTGGCTAACCGGCCACCCCCGCAACTCGCCGTGAACGGGCGCGAAGGGGCTTCCGTACCCGACTGCCGGGCCTGCAAGGTAAACGCAACCCCATTGCGCTGCCACGACGGAATGTTCATGGTGGCCCCACTACCCCAACCCCGAATGCCCGAAATCTGGTACTCGATGGCCGAGCCATTCCCCCCGCTTGTGTTGATGGTCAGATCGCCCGAAGCACAGGAGAACGTTGGATCAGTGATGACAAAGGCTCCTCCCGTTGGTGGTGGTGGGGGTGGTGGAGTGCCACCTCCGTTGCAGGACGATGTGAACGAGAGCGTTTGTATATTACCCGACTGTCGGGCCTGTAGGGTGAAGGCCGTACCCTGCAATTGCCACGACGGAACGGTAAAGGTGGGATCGGTTCCCCATCCGCGCAGTCCCGAAATCTGGTAGTCTATTGTGCTGCCGTTTCCGCCCGACGTTTGCATCACCAATTGCCCCGTCTGGCAATTGTATTGGGGCGTTTGTAGCGCAAAGGCTCCGCCCGTTGGCGGTGGTGGGGGCGGTGGTGTTGCAGTGGGGCAGGTGGCCGGATTGAACCGGAACGACCGATAGGCATAAAACGGCTCCGAGGTATTGCCCCAAATCTGGAGTTGGGGTTGGTTGCCAAAGTCTTTCAAATCCCAGGTATTGTTGCCATTATTGGGATAAACCACCCGCCAAAGCGCATTATCAGCCGGATTACACTGCACTGTCCAATCCTGCCGCCCATCGCCATTGTAGCCTGCCAGAACAAGTTCATCCCCAAAGCTGGCATTGTTGGCCGCCCGAACGCTCCGGTTTGTGCCATCTTGTGTGGCAAAGCTAACCCGACCGTTGCCCCGATCCTCAATTTTCCAGATTTGGTTGGCCTGGTTGTTGGTTCCCTGCTGCTTAATGGTGCCATCTGCCATTGCCTGGAGTTGTTGGCTCGTATGTTGCACCTGAATGGTGTAGCAGGCATTCATAATTAATGCACAGGAGCCAGGATTAACAGGAGGAGTATTACAATCATTTCGTGGCCGATTATTATAGACTTCTTCTCTAAACGAATTGGCAATTTCTGTATTAATAGCAACGTGGTCAGTACTGACTGTTGACGCATAGACCCGGTCAAAAGGTGTCGTTAGGTTACAACGATTCAATTCTACGTCAGCCAAACGAAAGGTTGGTGGAGTCGCCGAATTAGGCCGCCTTACGTCTGCTGCACTCGTACTAGGAACAAACGATATCCGACCTACAGAACCAAAACTCACACTGGCTTCTCGCGCGGAAATAATCCGAGCAAGCGTTCTGAAAATCACCCCCATAGCGTTGCTTTGCCCCTCGGTAATTGCACCAAAATAACTACCCGGAACCCGGTCGTAAGAAATATCATCGGTAGCAGGACGGGAATAGCTTTTGACCTCTGATGGCCGCCAAAGAGCTAATTGGAGCAATGGCACCCTTGTCCATGCTTTGAACGATTCACACCGACCGGGACTGGCAGGGTTTGAACCTGCAAACCCGTTTCCTACACCAGCCGATGCCTCCCAGTCAATTTTAAGGCAGTTTTGTCCGTTGCAAAAGGCTCTCCCCAAATCTTTACGCCATACATTTATGTCAATCAGATTCTGACACTGACTAATATCTGCGTTTGGCGTTGCCTGATTGTTGCCATTTATGATGGCTACTTTGCGACACCGGGCCGGATACGTCCCTACATCGGATAAGTTCTGTAGAAAAACTGATCGCCAGGGGTGGGGTGCGGGACTTTCCGATTGGCTATCAGCGTGATGAAGGAGCATTTGCCGTGCAGCCCGCGAATTGTGTATCCCATTCTTAATTCCTTTGAATACTTTGGAAACCAGCCCTTGCTGTCCAAGATGGTTGACTAACTGCTGTACACCTATCGGTATATTGGCCCCCTGATGAATCCCGTCAAACGATATAAAAAGCCGCGTGTAATGTTCTATGCCATTACGCTCCATGTAGGCTAATGCGTATTGAGCAATCAGTGACCCCATACTGGGCCCGATAATGACAAAATCCTGCTGTATGGTGTTTCCATAACGGCTCCGCAATTCCTGAATCAGTTTTACAACAGCCAGCGCATTTACTTCGATGAAATCACCTCCTCCCGTCCTTCCCTGAGTATCAGTCTTTTTATAATCAAAAACGATCAAATCATACTCACTACCCCGAAGTTCATTACCCAGGCGAGTGGGCTGCCCATTCTGAATAAATTCTGCGTTGATAAACTCATTA
>JAJAYX010000817.1 GCA_026785985.1 Rudanella sp.
CAATACACCCGTTTGGTCGAATCGGTGAATGATGGGGCCACCGAAGTAGCGACCAACGGCCATCAGACCTGTTACAAGGGCCAGAATTAACATTGGGCTTGCACCTGACTTGCTCATAATCAGACCCACCCACTGTTGTGGACCAAATTCCGAGATAGCCGTCAGTGCCATACAGCAGAAAATGAATAGGTAGAGTGGGGTCAGCATGGCCTGGAAGTTTTTGGATAGCGACGTTGAGCCAGCCACTTTTGCGGTTGGGAACGTTTGCCCGAAAAACAGGTAGGCATAAACCAGCGTCGGGATCATAATGACCCAAATCTGCGTCTGCCAGCTTAAGCCACTGTCTGTCATAAACTTAGAGATCAAGCTGCCAATGACGATGCCACCGGGGAACCACATATGGAAGCGGTTCAGCATTTTATTCATGGTGCTGCCCGAATACATATCAGCAATCATCGGGTTGCAGGCAGCCGCTGTGCAGCCATTACCGATACCGATCAGCAGCGTTGAAATGAGCAAGGTAGTGTAGCTGCTTGCGTAAATAGTCAACAGAATACCAATCATGTGACAGACGAAAGCCACTTGCATGATTACTTTTGGCCCAACCGTGTTATACACCAAACCACCGATAATCATGGAGATGGGAAAGCCCAAAAACCACATGGAATTGATAAAGCCCAACTGTTCGGCTGAAAGACTGAGCTCAGTACCCAACTGAGCCAAAATACCAGCCCGGATACTGAAGGAAAAGGCCGTGGTGATGAGCGCGAGACAACTAGCGTTGAAAAGTCGCGATTGATTGACAGTTTGGTTCATTTTGTAGACAATAGGGGGTTTAGATTTGAGAAAGTACAATTAATCCGAAAAGTCGGTCCAAGGGCAAGATTACCCACATTTCACGACTTATTCGCCCAAAATTTTATAAAAAAGCAGATTAGCCCTAATTTTCGCCCGGAAATTATTCAATCGCTGAAACGGGTAAAGGCATTCGTCAGGCCACTTTACCAGTAACAGCCTATCTGGCAGGTCGTCCGATGTTTGCATTCGGTTTCTGCCACATCAACGCAAAACATCAATCAAGTATGCACCGCAAATTACGTATGGGCCAAATCGGGGGTAGCCTCGACGCTTTTATTGGGGCCGTTCACCGCCGGGCCGCCGGTTTCGATAACGAGATCGAACTGGTGTGTGGCGTGTTCAGCCAATCGCCCGAAAAATCGAAAGCCACCGGGAAGGCTCTTTATTTGCCCGACAACCGCGTTTATGAGAGCTTTGAGGATATGATTCTCCGCGAAAAAGAGCTGCCCGAAGGCGAACGAATGGACTTTGTCAGCATCGTCACGCCTAACCATATGCACTTTCCACCGGCTAAAATGGCCCTTGAAAACGGGTTTCACGTCATTTGCGATAAGCCAATGACACTGAACCTCGCCGAAGCGAAAGAACTCGCGGCCATCGTAGAGTCAACGGGACTCGTGTTTGGGCTGACGCACAACTACACGGGCTACCCAATGGTGAAAGAAGCCCGCGATATGGTGCGAAACGGGAAGCTCGGCAAGATTCGGAAAGTGGTGGTGGAATACCCACAAGGCTGGCTGTCGAAATATGAAGAAGGCAACAACTACAAGCAGGCGATCTGGCGCACCGACCCCACCAAATCGGGGGCAGCCGGGGCAATGGGCGACATTGGCACCCACGCCGAGAACCTCGCTGAGTATGTAACGGGCCTGAAAATCGAGGAGCTCTGCGCCGACCTCAGCACGTTTGTGCCGGGCCGCCTGCTCGACGATGATGGCAACGTGTTGCTCCGATTTGAGGGCGGTGCCAAAGGCGTTTTGCACGCCAGTCAGATCTCGAATGGTGAAGAGAACTCCCTGAAAATCTACGTGTACGGCGAGCTGGGGGGCATCGAGTGGCATCAGATGGAGCCAAACACCCTGCACTACAAAACCCAGGAAGGCCACCGGCTGCTCCGCCCGGCCGTGGGCGAACTCTCGGCAGCAGCCAAAGCCCATTGGCGAATGCCGGCGGGACACCCCGAAGGTTTTTTTGAAGCTTTCGCCAATATTTACCGCAACTTTGCCTTTGCCGTAAAGGCGCACATGAACGGCGAACAACGCGACCTCCTGTACGATTTTCCGTCGGCACAGGACGGTGTTCGGGGGCTTGCCTTCATCGACACGGTGTTGGCCTCTAATAAGTCGAGTGAAAAGTGGACAAAATGCATTGAGTGATTGAGCGAATTAGCGAATTAGTGAATGTTGGCTGGATAGTTTGGATAATGGCGTATAGCCCGGAAGAAAAGGCAGAATTTGCCGAACAGATTGAGAAGCGACTTAAGCAATTTATGCTAAGGTGCATCCATGTCTTCCGTAAATTACCCAACGCTTACGAAGCGCAACACTTTGGTAAACAACTCGTTCGTTCCTCTTCCTCATCTGCCAGTAATTACCGTGCTGTACGACGTTCACGCAGTCAGAATGAATTTTTTGCCAAACTGAGCCTAACTGTCGAGGAATTAGACGAGTCCGTTTTTTGGCTCGAAATGCTTGTCTTTACTGAAATCATTCCGGCTGAACGGCTGGCTGATTTGATAGACGAAGG
>JAJAYX010000818.1 GCA_026785985.1 Rudanella sp.
GTACATGGTAGGCAGATCGCGGGCAATGGCCTGCTCATGCTTTTCAAGGTCGCGGGCGTTGACTGTCCGGTGAATCACCTTCATGTCGTCATTGATCTTGATATTCTTCTTTTTCAATTGCAGGCGGATCAACTCGCCCTGCATCGACACGGCTCCCATGTGGAAGCCCGATGGCATTTCGACCACCACATAATCGCCCGTGGTCAAATCCAGTTGGTGAACGTTCCGATAGTATTCCTTGCGGCCCCCTTTGAACTTCACCTCCACCACGTCTGATTGGGCTCCGGGCTGAGCCATATCGGTCAGCCAGTCAAACGAGTTCAGTTTATTGCATCCGCCAGTGGAGCATCCTCCGCTACTGCCACACCCCGACACCACCGCTGTTCCGGTCGTATCGGTTGAAGGCCGTGAGCCGCATCCACCCGTCGTACATGATTTACAGCTCATAATTTTAGTGATAGATGAGGAGTGATGAATAAGGAGTGATGGGGGTTTACTTTTGCGTTAGCCATTCATCACTCCTCACTCATCACTCCTCGTTAATCCGAGTACCGAATCAGGTCAAGCCCGATGTCTTTACGGTACTGTTTCCCCTCAAATTGCACCGTTCGGGCTGCTTCCTGCGACCGGCGAACGGCATTTTCGAGCGAGTTGGCAATGGCCGTCATGGCCAGCACCCGCCCGCCATTGGTCACAACCTGTCCGTTTGGTGCGGCTGTTCCGGCATGGAACGGCGTTACTTCAATAACAAGGTCTAAAGCCGAAATCACTTTCCCTTTTTCGTAAGCATCGGGATACCCCCCCGACACCAAAACAGTTGTCACCGCCGTTTGGGGCAACACCTGCAAATTAACCTTGTCTAATTCACCATCGGCGGCAGCCACCAGTAACTCCACAAAATCGGTTTGAATGCGGGGTAACACCACTTCGGTTTCGGGGTCGCCCATGCGGGCGTTGTATTCAATAACGACGGGTTCGCTCTTGGTATTCATTAAGCCAACAAAAATAAAGCCAACATACCGGATACCTTCCTGCTGCAAACCAGCCAACGTCGGTTTCACCACTTTGTCTTCCACTTTGCGCATGAACGCTTCCGTGGCAAACACCACCGGCGAAACGGCACCCATGCCGCCCGTGTTAGGACCGGTATCGCCCTCACCAATGCGTTTGTAATCCTTGGCTTCGGGCAGAATTTTATAATTAACTCCATCCGTCAACACGAACACCGACAACTCAATCCCCTTCAAAAACTGCTCAACAACCACCTTGTTGCCCGCTTCGCCAAATCGTCCCTCCGACAGCATATCGCGGAGCGCATTCTGCGCTTCCGCCAGCGTTTCGGCAATTATAACTCCTTTACCAGCAGCCAGTCCGTCGGCTTTCAGCACAATGGGCAACGTATGCGATTCGAGATAAGCCAAGCCCTCGTTCAGTGTATCGGCGGTAAAGGTTTGCGAGGCTGCCGTGGGAATGCCGTGCCGCTGCATGAACGACTTCGAGAAATCTTTGCTGCCTTCGAGTTGCGCCCCCTGTGCGTCGGGGCCAACAATACGCAAATCGGCCATGCCGGGTTGCTGGCGCAGATAATCGACAATTCCCTTCACCAACGGTTCTTCGGGACCAACCAGCAGTAAATCAATTTTGTGTTCCCGAATAGCCTCGGCAACTGCTTCAAAATCAGTGAAAGCAATGGGTAGGTTGGTGGCTAATTCGGCTGTTCCGGCATTGCCCGGAGCCACAAAAAGGGCATCACAAAGCGGGCTTTGGCTGATTTTCCACGCAAACGCATGCTCACGCCCACCCGATCCAAGTATTAGTATATTCATTGTTTGGAGGAGTGAGTAGTGAGGAGCCATTTGGTAAGCATTTCTCCTCACTACTCACTCCTTTTTTTAATTCGCTACTTCCGATAAAAACTTAATCCGCATCAGGCGCAACTCCTGCTCGGTAAAATCGTCACCCCTGAATTGGTTCATTGCCACGGCAATATTGTCAGTTTCTGCCGCCATGAAATAATCAAAAATCTCGTCCTGCCGTTCGTCGTCCACAATCTGATCCACGTAATAATCGAGGTTCAGGCGCGTCCCGGAGTAACAAATGTGTTCTATTTCTTCCACTAAATCTTCCATCGTCAATCCTTTCGATTCGGCAATTTCGTCGAGGTCAACCTTGCGGTCGATTTGCTGAATGATAAAAATTTTGATCTTCGACTTATTAACCATCGATTTAACGACAACATCTTTATCCATTTCGATCTCATTATCATCCACATATTGGGTAATCAGGTCAATAAACTGCCGCCCAAACTTCTCCACCTTACCCATGCCCACGCCGTTGATTTGGGCCATTTCCTCACGAGTGGTGGGGTAAGTGGTCGCCATTTCTTCGAGCGAAGGATCCTGAAAAATTACGTAGGGAGGCAGGCTTTTCTCTTTGGCTACCTTCTTTCGCAGGGCTTTCAGCAGACCCAATAATTCCTCATCGTAGGCATTTCCGCCCGACGAATTTGTAACATCCTTATCGTCGTCGGCTTTCCCGTCAGCAATTTGCTGATCGTAGTTATGGTCGGCAGACAACGAGACCGGATAGGGGTCTTCGATGTAGTTCATGCCCTTTTTCGAGACCCGCAGCACACCATAATTATCGGCATCTTTTTCTAAGTAGCCAAAGATCGTGATCTGCCGAATCAGCGAGCACCAGTGTTCCGGGTTTTCGTTGAACTCACGCCCCTTGCCATACACGGGCAGGCGATTGTGTTCATAACTTGTAATATACTGATTGTCAGTGGCAGTCAGGACGTGCGAGAGGTGCGTAACGTCGAAACGCTGATCGGTTTGGAGCACCGTTTGAAGGGCTAACACCACATCGTCCTGAGCACGGTATTTATGCGTTGGCTTGAGGCAGTTGTCGCAGAACCCGCAATCTTTCTCCACATATTCGCCAAAATAACCCAACAATTGTCTGCGCCGACAGGCTCCCAGATTGGCATACGACACCATTTCGCCCAGCAGGTGTTTGGCATTGTCGCGCTCCGTAACGGGTTTGTCTTTGTTGAATTTTTCTAATTTCAGGATGTCATCGTAGCTGTAGAACATAACACAGTTACCCTCCAGTCCATCGCGCCCGGCCCGGCCTGTTTCCTGATAATACCCCTCCAGCGATTTGGGCGCATCGTAGTGAATCACGAACCGCACATCGGGTTTGTCGATACCCATACCGAAAGCGATGGTAGCGCACACTACATCCACATCTTCGTTCAGGAAAGCATCCTGATTGTTCATGCGGGTTTGGGGATCGAGACCCGCGTGGTAGGGCAACGCTTTCACGTCGTTGACATTGAGCAGTTCGGCAATGTCTTCAACGGTTTTACGGCTCAGGCAATACACAATGCCCGACTTGCCTTTATTGTTCTTGATATACTTGATCAATGCCTTTTTGGCATCCACCTTGGGCTTGATCTCGTAATACAGGTTCTTCCGATTGAAGGACGTTTTATAAATATGCGCGTCCTCCATTTGCAGGTTCTTCTGGATATCCAGTTGAACCTTGGGCGTGGCCGTGGCCGTGAGGGCAATCACGGACAGATTGCCAATATCGTCCACAATGCCCCGAATTTTGCGGTATTCGGGTCGGAAATCGTGCCCCCACTCCGAAATACAGTGGGCCTCGTCGATGGCGACAAACGAAATGTTGGCTTTCTTGAGAAAATCAAGATTTTCAACTTTCGTGAGCGATTCGGGCGCAATGTAGAGGAGTTTGAGCGTTCCGTTCAACGTTTCCTTCTTAACCTTCGTCATCTCGGCTTTTGATAGGGTCGAGTTCAGGAATTGGGCGTTGATACCGAATGCATTGAGTTGATCGACCTGATTTTTCATCAGGGCAATCAGGGGCGAAATCACAATGGCTGTCCCCTCGCTGACTATTGCCGGCAATTGGTAACAAAGTGATTTACCTGCCCCCGTAGGCATTATCACGAATGTGTTTCGACCCGCCAAAATATTATGAATAATGGCTTCCTGGTCGCCCCGGAACTGGCTATAGCCAAAAATCTCTTTTAGTTGTTCCTTAAGGGTTACCTGTACGAACTGGTCAACCTGCATCATGCTTTCGCGACGTACAAAAAGTTACTGGTTTATTTAAGTTGTTTGCCTGCTCATTGATTTACTAAGGTTGCTTGTGCGTTAACAATCAACTTGACAAACCTAGAAAAGACTTACACGACTGTATCTTTGCCTAACCAAACGGAGTCAACTCCGGGCGGCTCAGATGGATAGTTGGCAAGGAGTATAGTGGTGTAGCTGTATCAAATTAATCTACTATCCAGCATCTATAATCCTATACCCAAGCATCTATTTTCTAAAGTTAGCGAATTTATAGCCAAATCTGTTGCCGCAACAGAATCTGAACTTGAAAGCAATAAAAAATCCGCAAGCCATTGCCCGCGAGGTGTTGCAGGCTGAAGCCACCGCCATTCAGAACGCTATGGCCTTTTTAGACCATCGTTTCGACCAATGCGTTGAAACGATTTTGGCTTCGGGTGGCCGGGTAATTGTCACGGGCATTGGCAAAAGTGCCATCATCGGTCAAAAGATCGTAGCCACCCTCAATTCCACGGGAACACCCGCCCTCTTTATGCACGCGGCCGATGCTATCCACGGTGATTTAGGTATGATTCAGCCTGCCGATGTGGTCATGGCCATCTCAAAAAGTGGTAACACGCCCGAAATCAAGGTTTTAGTGCCGCTCATCCGGCGGACAGGTGCCAACCTAATGGCCCTCGTCAGTGATGCAGAGTCCTACCTCGCCCAACACGCCGACTGCGTTTTAGTGGCCTATGCCGAACGCGAAGCCGACCCGCTCAACCTTGCTCCCACCACCAGCACAACGGTGGCATTGGCCGTTGGCGATGCCCTTGCGATTGCCCTGCTCGTGGCCCGCGATTTCACCCGGCAGGATTTTGCCCGCTACCATCCCGGCGGTTCGCTCGGCAAAAAACTATACCTGAAAGTCTGTGATTTGTACCCGCACAACCAGTGTCCGGCTGTTCGACCCGACACGGTGATCCACGATGCGATGCTGGCCATGTCGGCGGGGCGGTTGGGTGCCACGGCGGTGGTGAATGAAACAGGTTCCGTCATCGGCATCATCACCGACGGCGACGTGCGCCGGATGGTGAGCCACCACGACGATTACCGTCAACTAACCGCCCGCGATATTATGACCGCAAGCCCCGTCAGTGTTTCCCCCGACGACTATGCGGTGCAGGCTCTGGACCTGATGCAATCCCGCAACATCACCCAACTGCTGGTGCTGGACGAAGGGCGATTAATGGGGTTTGTTCACCTGCACGATTTGCTACGGGAAGGGTTGGTGTGAAGGGAGGAAGGAGAAGAGGGAAGAAAGGGGTTGACGCAGGTTTCTGATCTTTCTAAACGCAATACTGCCCAATTTAAATAACGAGTTTATTCAAGAGATTTGGTTCAAGAAAACCAACCCCAAACCTATTGATTTCGAGTAAATGGATATGATAAATCGTTGATTGCTAGCGATTTGTACATAGCACCAATTAAACAAACAAAATCCTTATTTTAGACAATTTATATACTTTTTCACCCCTTAAAAAGCAAAATAGCTTTACTATTTTCACTTCCGCTTGAAAAACACGAACCCGTTTTCTTCTTTCACGACCTCCAGATTGGGGTTCTTTCGGAAATCGTCGGCGTTGTTGATGCGGGCGATCAGGAAGGTGGGCTTGTCAACCGGGCCGTTGAGCAGGTAGTTTTCGTCGGAAGTGCGGGGGTTAATGGGTGGCTTTTTCTGGAAATAAAATAGCTGGGCGTAGCTTTTATAACCGATCGGCTCCACATACACGTCCTCCCCCTGCTTCGATTGGTAGAAGTTGATGACGGTGCCCTGCACGATCTGCTCAATGTTCGGAACGACCGCTGCCGTGAAGAAAAACAGCATGGTGGCCGTTGCCAGAAACAAGCCTACAGCCGCCCGGAACGTTTGCCGCCTGAGTCGCAAGATGCACACCACCAGAGCCACTGTCCAGGCTGCCCCGATGATCCACTCCCAACCACCCCAATGCACATTGGCCTGAAGGTTGGCCACCGCAAAGGGATCGTTGATATACGGAATCAACACGTCTTTGTGCATTCCCACAAGGGGCGCAGCCGTTAGCACCAGGCCCAGCAGACCACCCACCAGCAACAGGCCAACGGTGGTCCACCGGCTCCATTGCACCTGACCCGTCAGCACCTGATACAGGTGATAAGCCGCCAGATAGGATACCGGAAACCACGCCAGCGACGAATAATGTACGATTTTAGTCTTGACAATGGAAAACACAATCATCACCACCCAGAATAGGGCAACCATCCAGGGGAGGAAAGATGCCTCGGGTTTGCGTATCGCCGTTAGGTAGCGCACCGCCAGCACCGATACCGGGAACGCTCCTAGCAAAACGACCGGAAAATGGTAATAAAACGGTTGCTCGTGGCCCGCGTCGGGAGTAGTGAACAGCACGATTTGGTACTTGATGAACTCCACCAGAAACCACGGGCCATTTTGTATTACCTCTAAGCCAAACCAGGCAGTAGTTACCAATAAGCCAACCAATACTATCAGGCCCAACGCCCGCCATGAAAGCAGGGGCCGGAATTTGTTCAATGCCCAGATTACCCCCAATGTCAGGCCCGGCAACAAAGCACCAACCGGCCCTTTGGTCAGCACGGCAAGGCCAAGCAACAGGCCGACCAGAGCCGCGTTGCGCTGGCCGTTGGCCGTTGTCGCCCGATACAGAAACCACACACCCACGAAAATAAAAAAGTTAAAAGTGGGGTCGATAATGGCCGTTTTGAAATAGAAGTGGGGTGTAACAGAGCCGAGGTATCCCAATGCCCAAAGCAACCCAAACCGGGTATCGTGGAGCCGCCGACCAATCAAAAACAGCACTACGAGGGTTAACACGCCGATGACGGCGTTGGGAAACCGGGCGGCATATTCGTTGATGCCGAAGCCGTGCATGGCCAGGGCCTGCAACCAGAAAAACAGGGGCGGCTTTTGCCAGAAGGGTTGAAAATTGATCTGTACCCACGCATAATTCCCCGATACGATCATCTCCCGCGCCGACTCCGCAAAGTTAATTTCGTCCCAATCGAACAGGTGTACCCGGCCCAAAAAAGGGAAGAAAAACAGGCATCCGAGCACAATGAGCAGGACAGGGTAATAGCGGGCGTTAATGCAGGGCATGAGCAGGAATTAATGGTCGGCCAAATCCATATTGATACCGATGGACTGCATCAACTGACTGGCGTTGAAACTCTGGCAAATTCCGTCGCGCAACCGATAGTCGAACAGCAGTTTGCCATCTTGAATGTCGGATTGAAAATGGAAATTCCGCACAAAATCAAGCGGTTGGCCGGTGGCGTTGGTGAGTTGGCCCAGTTCGAGGTCGTGGGTCGAGACAAAACCCGATGCCGTGGTCTGGTGAAATTGACGGATCAGTGCTTCGGCTCCCCGGTGTCGGTCGGCGGAGTTGGTGCCTTTCAGAATCTCGTCTAAGAAATACAGAATCGGCATCGGTGAGCCGCTGCTCCCCTTTAGCTCGGCAGACAAGCGAATCAGGGTCTGGAGTCGTTTCAGTTCGGCATAAAACGAGGACGTACTTTCTTCAAGCGAATCCTGCGTCCGCATACTGGTGAACAACCGCACGGGCGAAACCACAAACCGTTCGGCACTGACCACCGCCCCCGCCAACGCCAGCACCGTGTTGGCCCCCAGCGTCCGCAAAAACGTACTTTTTCCCGACATGTTCGAGCCGGTGATCAGGATGGTTTTCCCTGCCGGAAGACCAACCCCACCCTCCATAGCCAGCGAGTTGGCAACACCCTTGCCCGGCACCAAAAGGGGATGGGCCGCTTGTTTTGCATCGAGCGTGAGGTGGTCGGCTTCTACCAAATCGGGTTGTACGTAAGTGGGGTGTGCGTGGGCAAACCCGGCGAGACTGTTCAGGCATTCCATTTCGGCGAGGGCGGCAAACCAGCGGTCGAGGTGGGGGCCGTGTTCATGTCGCCACCGTTCGAGCCGAATCTGGTAATGCACATCCCACAAAACGGGCAAGCAGACAAATAAATAGAAGTAAGGATTCCGTCGAAAGTTGAAGTTCTGCACCAGGTTCGACAATTGCCCAACCAGCACCGAAGCAGGCAGAGAACCACTGGTCAATGCTTCGCGAATGGCCCGGAGCCGCTCCGATTTTCCGGAAACAGCTTCAGCATGGGCCATCAAATCGCGGAATGTATCGAGTGCTGCCGTGATATCGGCAGTTTGTTCGCTGACCTGTTTGGCCCGCTCACTCGCCTGACTCAACGCCCAACCCGACACGGCAAGCGATGCCAGCACTGCCCAACCCGACAGCCACCCACCCAGCCAGCCAATCAGCATGGTCAGAGTTAGCAAGGGCAGCACAAACCGGGCTATGTTCAGATACCCCGGCAACGGGTTTTCACCGGCAGTTGCCCATTTTTGCAGGGACGTAGTGGGGCGTGAAATTGCTTCGTTCAGGTAAGCCAGGCCCTCAAACGTTTGTCGCCAGTCGAGTTGAGGCAAGAGTTCGGTTACGGCCTGTTGCCGGAAATGAATGGTTTCGGGCTTGGCAGGTGCCAGTAGCCAGTCGGCCAACCGGCGGGTACCTTCGTGGGTATGCGTTCGGTTGAGGAGCCGGAACAGCGAGAGTTTCCCAAACACATCAAGATCACCTGAGTACGGGTGAGTAGGGCTGATGAACTGATCGCCGGTCTCGGGGCGCAAAAACTTCCGGTCGAGCCGGGCGGCTTCGTCGCCGTTCACGTAGGCGAGATGGTGTTTCAAATCGCGGGTTCGGCGGATGGCAGTATGGCGTTTGAGCATCCACAAAAAACCAATGATACCCACCAGGACTAAGGCCAATGTTGCCACCACCTGATCGGCATGATGCAGCCCCCACACGGCCAAAACGATCCCTACAAACCAGACAAGCCGCCAAAGTGCCAATTGATTATACTGACGCTGAGCGACTTGCCAGGATTGTTGACATTGCTGTTGGCGGGAAAAGAAGGTTTCGGTCATCCGCTATTTATTACACTCCTGGCAAACGCCCTGAATAAGGAGGTTCATTTCTTTGCGGCTGTAGCCGTTGGGCAAGGCTACAACAGGAATAATTACCTGATCGAGACAGGTAGTTTGACCGCAATCCTCACACTTGAAATGGACGTGATCGTGGTGATGATTTCCTTCAGCGCAGGTCTCCCGACACAGGGCATATTTTGGGTTGCCGCCATCATCAAGCACTTTATGCAGAATCCCCTTGTCTAAAAACGTTCGCAGCGTCCGGTAAATAGTCACGCGGTCGTGGTCGGGGCCAAGCCCGTTTTCAATGTCGCCATGCGACAGGGCATGGTCGGCACCCAAAAACAGGTTCAGCACTTCCTCACGCCCATTGGTGTGGCGCAAGTCGAAGTTTTTCAGGGTCTGTGTTGCGTTCATTCGACGGTTTCAAACTGCAATTTAACCAAATTCGCGTAGAGGCCATCTTCGCGGTGGGCCAGTTCGTCGTGGGTGCCCTGTTCAGCAATCTGGCCTTCGCGCAACACATAAATCATATCGACCTTGCGAATCGTGGCCAGCCGGTGGGCAATAATGATGGTAGTACGATCCTGCATCAGAATATCGAGCGCGTCCTGTACCAGCTTTTCCGACTCAGCATCGAGCGAACTCGTGGCTTCGTCCAGAACCAAAATCGCCGGATCTTTCAGAATGGCGCGGGCAATGGCAACCCGTTGCCGCTGACCACCCGACAGTTTAACGCCCCGTTCGCCCACAATGGTCTGCAGACCTTCGGGA
>JAJAYX010000819.1 GCA_026785985.1 Rudanella sp.
ATAAGCTGCCCGATCTGGAGCAGTCCGTTGTAGCTGACGAAGGTCAGTTAGTTCGGTCTCGGTTAAGTGCAATATCATACTCCAAAAGTAGGCTTTTCAGCCGTTTTCGCAATCCAATTTGGTTTGACTATAACTTACAGGGCACTAACGGCATTGACTTGGGGCGCAAAATCCTGACTGACTTTCCGGTGGTTCGGGTGCTAATGCTGACCATGTATAATCAGCCGAAATTAGTGGAAGAAGCCCGGCGAACGGGACTACACGGCTATTTGCTGAAGGATGCCACCACGGAAGAGTTGTTGCAGGGAATCCGGGCAGTACTGGCGGGAAATGTGGTTTTCGATGTTAACCTAACCAACCATACTCCCCAACCCGACGATCCGTTTGGCGATGACTTTGCCCGGCGGCTAAACCTGACATTCCGCGAGGTGGAGATTATCCGGCTTATTCGGGAGGACCTCAGCACCGAGCAAATTGCTGATCGGCTTCATGTGGGCCACGAGACCATAAAAACCCACCGTAAAAATATTTATTTCAAACTCGGCATCAACAAAGTAACTGAACTGATTCAGTTTGCCGTTCGGAATGGCTTGTAGGAAACTACACCAACGCCGTCAGATTTACGGCTTCAACCCGTTTGATTTCCGGTACGGCCCGCAAAATACTCTCCTCCAGGCCGCCCTTAAACGTCATGGCCGACATGGGACAAGTGCCGCACGAACCGAGCAATTCGAGCCGGGCAACCCCATCGTCGGAGACATCGATCACCTTCACGTTGCCCCCGTCTGCTTCGAGGTAGGGCCGCATCGAGTCGAGTGCTCGCTCAATGCGTTCTTTCAATTCGTTGTTGGTGTCTATGGCTGTCATTGATTGTGCGTTGTTGGTAAGTAAAATTACGAGGAATCAGGGAAAAAGCCAAATCTTACATCCGCTGAATCTCGACCCGTTTGGTCTGATCCAGGCTGGCGTTACGGATGGCAACTTGTTGGGCGAGTGCTTCGGCCGCAGCGCGGAACGCATCAACGGCCACGGGTTCGCCACTGATAACGGCTGGCTGACCTTCGTCGCCCGCTTCGCGGATGCTTTGTACAAGTGGAATTTGGCCTAACATCGGCACATTGAATTTGTCGGCCAGAACTTGCCCCCCGCCCTCCCCGAAAATCGGGTAGCGGTGCGTGGGCAGTTCGGCAGGGGTGAACCAGGCCATGTTTTCGATCACACCCAGAACCGGCACGTTGATTTGCGGTTGCCGAAACATCGACAAACCTTTAATTGCATCGGCCAGAGCCACTTTTTGGGGGGTTGTCACAATAACAGCCCCTGTCACCGGCACGGTCTGCACCAATGTCAGGTGAATATCGCTGGTGCCGGGGGGCAGGTCAATGAGTAGGTAATCAAGTTCGCCCCAGCTCGTATCGGCAAAAAATTGCCGGAGTGCCTGACTCGCCATCGGGCCGCGCCACACCACCGCACTGTCGGGGGGAGTCAGGAAACCGATGGACATAATTTTGATGCCGTACTGCTGAATCGGTTGAAGCATATTTTTTCCGTCGATTTGGGCCACACCGGGTTGCAGGTCTTCGGCCCCAAACATGACCGGCATGGAGGGCCCAAAAATATCCGCGTCGATAATACCCACTTTCGCGCCCGCCCGATGAAGGGCCACCGCCAGATTCGCCGTGACCGTTGACTTACCCACGCCCCCCTTGCCCGATGCCACCGCAATGATGTTGCGCACCCCCGGCAACACAGGGGCGGCCATCCGGGTGGAGGTTACGTCGGCGGTCAGGTTGATCTTGACCTCGATCATAGGGCCAATGTGCGTGTGAATGGCATCGACGCACCGCTTCTTGATCAGTTCTTTGAGCGGACAGGCGGGTGTGGTCAGCACGACCGTGAACATGACCTGGTCGATGCCCAGTTCAATATCTTTGATCATGCCGAGCGACACGAGGTCGCGCTTCAAATCCGGCTCCTCAACCTGGCTGAGAGCCGCCAACACAGATTCTTTGGAGAGTTTATAATCAGACATCATTCAATATACATTGGTTCAACCGCGCCCGTACATCGGCAAGTTCCGCCGACACGTCGATTCCGGTGGGCAGTGCCTGTAGCCGGGCGAGTGTTTGGGTCAGAAAACGGCGTTGGGCATCGGTTTTGCCGTAGAGCGGGCGGTGATTCAGGGCTTTCCTTATTCCGGCCCATTCGCCAACGAACACGCAAAGGTCGGCATCAAACGCGCTGTGGGCAAATTTCTGGAAGATATAATCCTGTGCCTGTGCATTCGGGTGAATCATATCAGCCTCGTAAAACCGATAATCGCGGAGGTCATCCTGCATGATCTCATAAGCCGGGAAATAATGCACCGACTCATTCCAAACGGTCAGTTCATGAGCCAGCAATCGGAGGGTGGCTTTGCTGGCTGAGTTGAGCGGGAGGGTGTCGCGGGTGTGGCGCACGGGGCTAACCGTGAGCAGCACCTGCAAACGCGGGTTGGCCCTTCGCAACACCCAAAGCAGGGTGTTGAACTCAGCCCGGAGATGGTCGATCTGATACAGGTATTTCTCGAATCGATGTGCCGGCACTTTTTGGCAATTGGCCACCACCTGCCCCGATTCGCAATGCCGATACACCACTGCCGACCCCAGCGTGAGCAGGAGCCAATTGGCTTCGCGAAGGGCAGTGCCGGTTTCCGACAATACGACCATCAGGCGGTTTTGAAGAGCCTCACGGCTATCCGCCCAATGTGAGGAATGAAAATCGTGGTGAAACCAGATGCCGTCGCGTTCAATGTACAATCGCTCGTCGGGCATTTGCTCGCGCAGGGCCATAACGAGCAGTTTGCTCATCGAAACGAGATTGAACACCGTGCCGAACGGGTTGTTGGTCACAGCCAGTTTATGGTCGGCTAATTGACCACCAATAAGCTCGGCAAAGCAGGAGCCAACCGTCACAATCCGGTCGTGGATACCAATTGAAACAGGCAGATTTTCGGGCGAAAGTTCCGTGTGAAAGTCCATACATCTGAAACAAAAAAACGGATCTAAAAAGTCCGTTTTTTGTAATTATTTTTACCTCACAACTATTTGTATTTCAATAACATAGCAACAAAAAAGAAGCCAGTATTAACTGATACCAGGAGGGGCATAATCAGTACACGTTTACGCTGATAGGCAAAAAAAAGAACCCGACCGCCAGAAGGCAATCGGGTTCACGAATTGGTGTTGCGTTGGGATCACCGTCCCTATTCTGCTGCTACAACTTCAACATTTACTTTATGCTTCACCTCTTTATGGAGGTCGAGCGATGCCTGGTAAGTACCAAGCATTTTCACGTCTTCGATAGTGATTTTTTTGCGATCCACTTCAAACCCTTTCGAACGCAGTGCATCAGCAATCTGAATGCTCGTAACGCGACCAAAGATTTTGCCGCTTTCGCCTGCTTTGGCAGGGATCGACAGCACCATCTCACCAATCTGATCAGCCATCGACTGTGCGTCGGTTTTGATCTTTTCCGCTTTGTGAGCGGCCTGGCGAATGTTCTCGTTGATCATTTTCTTGTTCGAGTCACTCGCCATCATGGCAAACCCCTGGGGTATCAGGTAGTTGCGACCGTAACCTGGCTTCACCGACACAACGTCGTTTTTATAGCCCAGGCCGGCAATATCGGTTCTAAGAATGATGTCCATTTTTTATTTCAGTGAGTCGCCTACGTAAGGTAAAATAGCAATGTGACGGGCACGCTTGATGGCCTGACCAACTTTCCGCTGGTATTTCAGGCTGGTGCCGGTTAACCGCCGGGGCAGAATTTTGCCCTGCTCGTTGAGCAGTTTCAGCAGGAAGTTTGCGTCTTTGTAGTCGATGTACTTGATACCGGCTTTTTTAAAGCGACAGTATTTTTTACGGTTCTCGGTTTTCGAGACTGATTCGTTCTGTAGGCTCATGATTATTTGCTCTCCTCGGTTTCGGTTTGTTTTTTCTTACCCACTAAACCTTTGCGCTTACGCTCGTTGTAATCAACGGCGTGTTTGTCTAATGCAATCACCAGGTGACGCATTATACGTTCATCGCGCAGGTACTCCGTGTTGAGAGCCGCAACGATGGTACCGGGAGCTTTGAACTCAAACAGGTGATAATACCCCGTATTCTTGTGCTGGATTGGGTAGGCCAATTTTTTTAGGCCCATGTTGTCTTCGTGAACAAGCTCCGCACCATTATCGGTCAGCACTTTGCGGAACTTATCAACGGTGTCCTTCATCTGAATCTCAGATAAAACGGGAGTTAAAATGAACACCGTTTCGTAGTTCTTTGGGAACATTATTGGTAAACAGTTTAAAATGAGGGTGCAAAGATACGAAAAAATTAGTTAACAGTAAACTCTCCTTCGCCAATTTTAAACCCCTCGGCATAAACTTCGACTACATGTCGCCCTTCGTTGAATCGCTGACTGCCCCGGCCATAGGTAAAAT
>JAJAYX010000820.1 GCA_026785985.1 Rudanella sp.
AGTCGGCTATATTCCAGCGTTGGTTTGCCAGCAGCGAACATAAATATCCCGTGCGTCGGATACGGGTGTAAAATTTGGGACTTACACCGACCCGCTGTAAAAACTTCCGGTCGAACTGCCGCCGACACAGAAACGCAGTATTGGCCAACTCATCGACACTGACTATGCCGCGCCGAGCCACAATCAGATTAGCCGTGTGGTCAAGCCGGTCGGGCACAAGGTTGTGTTTGAGCAACTGCCGCAACAAAAACCCTTCCAACATGCCTACTCGTGCTGTCGGCGATAGTGTTTCCGCCAACTGTTCGGCCAACAGCGTGGTTTGCTGACCCAGCACGGCGGTCAGGTCAATGCGTTCATCGGCAAACTCGATCATGGGCAAGCTGAACAAACTACCCAACCCGGCCGGACGAAATACAGCCGCTACCACCCGCACCGGCCCGGTCAGGTATAGTTGGTATTGCCGGGTTGCCTGCCCGGACAGAAACATCGCGGGAACGGCAATAGCCCCCTGTTTGGGGGTTTCAACGGCGTAGCGTTCGCCCAAATTGACCACCAACGACCCATATCCGCTCGGCGGTGACTCGACCACGATGGGCCGCGCAGGCGAGATAAACTGGTGGCTTTCCCACACATAATAGCACTCCACAAAGGGGGCAAGGTGCGGTGTCGGGCTAAATTTCTGATAAAACATGGGCGAGTGTTTTATTCGGTTACCAATTCGATTGTTTTCCGAAACCGCTGCACCGCAACCGAGGGAGCTTTGCCGGTGAACTCCACAAAGTCCCGAATCAGGTGCGATTGGTCGTAGAAGCCCCCGGTGGTCAGAAAATCGGGCCAGCCAGCTTTGGCATCCCGCGTCAAAATGAAGTAGACGTAGTTGAAGCGTTTCAGGCGGGCAAAAAACTTGGGGCTGATGCCCGCCTGCTCCGTAAACAACCGACGCAAATGGCGCGGACTCACGCAAATCGCGTCGGCCAGGCTGTCCATCGAGAGCATTCCCCGCTGATTGAGCATGAAGTGGGCTGCGAGGTCAGCGGTTGTTGGCGTTCGGTTAATCAGGCGGAGCCGTTTCAGCAGGTAGGCTTCAATGAGCGCGAACCGGGCCGCGTTGGTGGGAGCATCGGCCAGTTGGCGGCACAGCCGGTCGGCATCGGCCCCAATAATCGCGCTCAGGTCGTGCCGTTGGTCAGTCAGTTCGTTCAAGGCCACTGACGCAAAAAAGGATCGTAGTCCGATTCCCCTGAAAACAACGCCCAACATACCCATGCGGCCCGTGAGTTCGAGTCGGCAGGCCCGCGAAGAAAAGCCGCAGAGAAAGCTGGCGGGCAGCATCGTTCCTGCCGAGAAGTCGCTGTGCAGCCGATAGCGGTCGCCGTAGTTCAGTACCATTGCCGAGTATGGATTGGCGGGGCTGGAGAGTTCGGCGGGGGCAGTCAGGTAGCCCTCGTGTTCGAGAATATAGATTTTCTCGACATATGGTTCCAGCCGCGGGTTCAGGCTGTGGATGAGGTAGCGCATATCGAAAAATGGTTTGGTGTTGAAAGATAGGGGTTTAACCCTCATTACAACTCCGTTTTGCCAACTTTTTCGTAAGCGGTATGCAGGCTACTTACAGATACCGTTCCCGCACCACGTTGGCATGGTGCATGGGGTGGCCCACCAGAATGAAGCCCAGGGCCAGCACCGAAACCGTTTGATTAAAACAGATGCCGATGCGTTGCAACATTTCCTCATCGAAGCTGCGGAACAGCGTGACCGTCAATTGATGTTGCTGGGCATACTCGTCGTATAAATCGGTGATCGTACGTTTGGCTGCGTTGGCATGTCGGGCAAAGTCGTCTTCCTCAAAGCCCGGTAGTATGGTTTGGTGGTTGCGGGCAAACCGGAGGGCGCGGTACGCCAGAATCCGCTCCGTGTCGATCAGGTGCTGCACAATATCTTTGGCGGTCCATTTGCCCGGAGCGTAGCGATAATCGCCGAGGTCGGTCATGGTTTGGGTGGGCAACAGCGTTTCCGGGGAGATTCCCTGCGTGAGCGCGTCGATCAGGTCGATGTTGGGGGCTAAGTTGATGTAGCGATCAAAAAAGCCGGACATTACGGTGATGTCTGATTTGGTCATGCGGTTCCAATCTCTTTTAAAAATTCCTCAAATGCTTTAGTTAACGCTACCAGTTCTTCGCCTAAGTGGCTGGTGTCGCTGTGTTTAAGTTTGCCCTCAGCTTCGCGGGCAATGTAGGCCATTCGGGCCACGCCGATGGTGCCCGCGCTGCCTTTGAGTGTATGAAGGTTGCTTTTCACGGTCGGAATATCGCCCAGCGCGAAGGCATCGCTGGCCCCGTTTACGAGTTCAGTAGCTTCGGTGATAAATTCCTCCATAATTTCGTCAACCAGTTCCTGCCCGCCCAGATCGCGCAGTTGACCGATAATTTCCTGGTCAATTACGGGTGGCAGAGGAGCCTGTTGTTGCGCTGTTTGTTGGGCAATCTGTTGCTGACGGTGCTGCAATTGGGTAGTTTCGCGCTTGGTGCTGACGGCATCCACCAGTTCTTTCACTTTCGCAATGAGGCTCTGGGCGCGAATCGGTTTGGCAATATAATCATCCAGACCCTGGCTCAAAAACCGTTCACGGTCTTCACGCATCGAGTAGGCGGTCATGGCCACCACCGTTGGCAGGGCATCGCCAAACTGTTCGCGAAGGGCGCGGGTCGTTTCAACACCATCCATGTCGGGCATCTGAATGTCCATGAAAATAACGTCGAATTCCTCCTGCTTCCCTCCCACGCAGGCAATGGCTTCCCTCCCACTCGATGCCGTGGTAACAATGCACCCCGATTTGCGGAGAATTTCGCTGGCAACTTTGCGATTGGTGGCATTATCGTCGACCAGCAACACTTGAGGGTGAAAATCTTTGAAAAAATTCACCATCGACACCTCGGCAAATTCGGGGCCCTGTTGCGTGGGGCTAATAGCGGTTTCTTTCAGTTCGATCACGAACCAGAACGTGCTGCCCTGCCCCACCACCGAGTCAACGCCTACCTCGCCTTTCATCAGCAAAGCCAGTTCTTTGGATATGGCCAGGCCCAGACCCGTTCCTCCAAACGACTTCCGCGACGACTCATCGACCTGGCTAAACGAGTTGAAGAGCAGTTTGATGTTGTCGGGCGAAATGCCAATGCCTGAGTCGCGCACCTCCACCCGAATCCGGTTGAACTTACCCTTTTTGCTCAACAACGAGGCTACTACGCTTACCTCGCCATTTTCGGTGAACTTGATGGCGTTGGAGGTCAGGTTCGACAGAATTTGCAACAGTCGGGTTTGATCGGCAATCACAAACGTGGGCAAATCGTCGGCCAGCGAATAGGTCAGGCGGTTATTTTTGGAGGCTGCCTGTTGGCCAAACAGGGCAGTTAATTTGTCGAAAATCTCGCGCAGGGCAATGGGTGCTTCGTGCAAGGCCATTTTGCCCGCTTCAATTTTCGAGAGATCCAGAATATCGTTTAGGATGTTC
>JAJAYX010000821.1 GCA_026785985.1 Rudanella sp.
CTCCGAACCTATAACACCCGTACCGACAAGTGCGCGCTGTATGTAGCCAAACGAACGGAGCAAATTCTGAAAAAACTCCTGAAAATGGACTCCGACTATCACATCGAATTTCTCGACGATATGAACACCTTGCTGGGTCGCCTACACACAAACTGCCCGGCGCATTACGCCAGGCAGTTGGGCATTCCGAAAGAATTGTAATCTACATTACTCCATTAAAAACGGATAATCCTTCTGCATATACACGTCTTTGAACGCTTCTTCAGCAGGAGGGTATGGAGACTCCTCGGCAAACTTAACCGACTCATCTATAGTCGCTTTGATCTTTTTGTCGATGGCTTCCAGATCGGCTTCTGTGGCCAGACCTAATTCCAGAATTTTGGCTTTTATCGACTCTACGGGGTCGCGCTGTTTGTATTGCTCTACCTCTTCTTTGGTGCGGTATTTCTGCGGGTCCGACATGGAGTGGCCCCGGTAGCGATACGTGCGGAACTCCAGGTAAGTTGGGCCATCGCCAGCGCGGGCGCGTTCGGCGGCACGGCTTACGGCTTCGTGAACAGCTTCCACGTCCATTTCATCCACAGGCTCCGACGGCATGTCATACGACTCGCCGAGGGTATAGAGTTCCGTTACATTCGAGGTGCGGGCCACGGACGTTCCCATGGCATAACCGTTATTTTCGACCACAAAAATGACCGGCAACTTCCAGGTCATCGCCATGTTGAAGGCTTCATGCAGGGCACCCTGCCGCGTGGCTCCGTCGCCGAAAAAACAGATGCAGAGGTTTTTGGTCTTGTTGTATTTCTCGGCAAAGGCGATGCCTGCCCCCATCGGGATTTGCGCGCCTACAATACCGTGTCCGCCTACAAAGTTCACCGACTTGTCGAAGATGTGCATCGACCCGCCTTTGCCTTTTGAGGAACCCGTTTGTTTGGCAAACAACTCAGCCATAACGGCTTTAGGATCAGAGCCGAGTGCCAATGGGATACCGTGGTCGCGGTAGGCCGTGATCCACTTATCGTCTTTAGTCAGAGCCGAATAAGACCCCGACGAGCAGGCTTCCTGACCAATGTAGAGGTGACAAAACCCTTTGATTTTCTGCTGGCCATAGAGTTGACCCGCTTTTTCTTCAAATTTCCGTTGCAACTGCATCGACTCGTACCAGTACATGTACCGCTCTTTCGGATGCTGGGTTTTGGCGGGTGCCTGCTTCTTGCTTGCCATAGTGGTTGTTTCGTATGCTTGTCTAATCCAGTTGAACCTACCGGCTTAACTGAGGAACAGGTCGCTGAGTATCTTTGTTAACTTTATGCCCGGATACTCTAGCAAAACAGTGGCGCGAAATTACGCATAAAACGGTTTTCCAGTTAATGCACTTAGAAAAACTCAGCCTCACCAACTTTAAAAGCTACGAGGATGCCCGGTTCCAGTTTGGGCAACAGGTCAATGTGATTGTGGGGCCAAATGGCAGTGGCAAGACCAACCTGCTCGATGCCATTTATTTCTTGTCGCTCACCAAAAGTGCGTTTCACAGTCAGGACATCCTGAATATCAACCACGACGCTGACTTTTTTATTATCGACGGGTCGTTTGTAACGGGTGAAGAACCCGTTACAAACGCCGAACACAAGCGCGTTACCCAAATAACAATCAGTCTGCAAAAGGGGCAACGAAAAATCCTGTTGGCCGACAAAAAGCCCTACGAGCGCGTGAGTGAACACATTGGGCGGTTTCCCCTGGTGCTGATGGCCCCCAACGACACCGACCTCGTCCGTGAACACGCCGAAGACCGGCGGCACTTTTTCGATGGCGTTCTCTCCCAACTCGACACCGACTACCTCCGCGATTACCTGGCCTACCAGCAGGTGCTGAAGCAACGCAACAGCCTACTCAAACTATTCGCTGACTCGGAATCGCACCGGCGCACCGGCCGAACCGGCGCTCAGGTAGATAATGACTTACTCGATACCTACGATGAACCCTTGCTCAACCTTGCCGACCGCATTCACGACCGTCGGCAGCGATTTGTGCAGGAGTTTTTACCCGCCTTTTGTCGGCATTATTCGTTTCTGAGCGAGGCACGTGAGGCTGTTGATATTACCTACGAATCGGAGGTGGGCAAGCCGGATTTCAGGGAAGAATTCCGCCACTTCCGTCGGCGCGACACCATGTTGCAACGCACCACCATGGGCGTTCATAAAGACGACTACCTGTTTACGATTGCCGGCGTTCCCCTGAAAAAATTTGGTTCGCAGGGACAGCAGAAAACCTTCGTAATTGCCCTGAAAATGGCCCAATTCGATCAGCTGCAGGCCGAAAAGCAGGTGAAGCCGATTTTGTTGTTAGATGACATTTTCGACAAGCTCGACGACCAGCGCATTGGCAAACTGATCGAACTGATGGAGCGCGATACCTTCGGGCAGTTGTTTATCACCGATGCCCGCCCCGAACGCACCCGTCAACTGCTCGAATCGGTGAAAGCGGAGGTGCGGTTTTTTGAGGTGGGCGAGTAATTTACACTAACAAAAAGGCCATCTGAAATTCAGATGGCCTTTTTGTTACAAAACGTCTCGTTTACAACCGTACAAACGGAAGTGCAATGGCCAGTACCTGATCTTTTGTTAGCGGCTCATCGAACGATTCGGATACAACCGACGACGATAGACCTGAAATACCCGGTACGTTTATTTCGCGCTCGTTGGTAGCCTGATCGCCAGAGTAAACCGCGCCGGGGAAGCCTTCCATACCCGTAATCCAGCCTTTCATGCCGCGCAGTACCCGAATCCGGGCTGCGTGACGGGCTTCTACCGAGTGAATACGGAGAGCCGTTTCCAACACGGGATCATTCACCATCAGTGCAGGTGCCTGACCTTTGTAAGCCCTCACACCCGTATCTTCAAACGCCTGGGCCAGGGTTTTGAACGTATCGTAGTTCGAGAACACCGTTGGGAATGCACCACGCGCCGTGAAATCGAAGGTTGGCTTTGGCTCGACGGCACTGCCCAAAGCGGTCCGCAACAGGGCTACGTGTGCAGTCTCGTGCTTGCTGATTTGCTGGAAAATGACGCGGTCGCTGCCCGGAATCAAACCGGCCGTGTTCAGACCGATCCGGTAGAACTCGTCTTCCAGATATTCGAGCAACAGGGCGAATTTCAGCACCTCAACCGTGCGGTCAGGCATCGACTGACCGTAAGCTTTGTTGAGGGATGAAGCAACGGCTAAAGGAGCAGCTACCAGGGCAGCTTTCTTGCCGAAACTGAACAATTGACGGCGTGAAACGTGCTTCACGCGCTCGTAGATTTCACTATCTACGTTTTCTAAGGCATTAAATAAGTTTTGCAGATTCATGTCTGTTCTGGGTTACATGGTTGGAAGATTGCTGGCCGTAATGCGCTCCACAATGAACGGCTGGGCAGCCGCCAGAACAGTACCGGGCATATTGACTACGTCGAGAGCAGTGTCGCTTGTCACGACATCGTCACCGGCGAAAGAGGCCGTGAACGGAGAAATCAGCTCGCGAATAACAGCCGCATGACGGGCTTCTACCGAAACAATTTTACCGGCAGTTGAGAGGTTGTTGCCATCGCTCAACAGTTTACCGGCACCGTTGTAGGCCGACACGCCGAGGTCTTCAAACGTGCGGGCTGTGGTCAACACGGAGTTACGATCACCGAAGTTGATGGCACCGAAGTTGGCATTCAGAGCCGGAATTGCTGCCCCACCCAACGCTGCCCGCAGGAAATCGCGGTGTACTTTTTCGTGGTTGCGAATGTCAGTCAGAATCATACGCTCCATTGCATTCATGCCTGCATACGGCGTAGCAATCACCCGAACATAGAACGCATACTCCAACTGCTCCAGAGCATAAGCATAGTTCAGAATACCCACATCGCCCGATCCCAGGTCGATTGAGCCATCGGCGGCCACACGGGCACCAGCACCCATTGTTGAGGGCTCCATTGTTGCATTTTCACAAGCAGCCAGAATCGTGGTTGCTGTGACTGCCGTGAAGCCTGCATAGCGCAGAAACCGACGACGGCCATCCGAATCCACAGTCTTGGATCGGATCAGTAGATTAGTTTTGTTTTCCATAAACGAAAAGAAAATAGGTAAGTGTCGCCCGACTATCGGACAGACAAGCATATCAACGGGTTCAATTGGTAAATGGATTGCGAACTCTATTAAAAAAACAGGTTACTGAGCCAACGGCCCAGAATAACTTTAAACAAGAAAGAGAGAAAGGCATATGCCCTTCCCTCTTTCTTGTAATCTACTGAAAGACAATAGCTTATGCTACTTTTCAATTTGTGTCCGTAAAATTACTTAGCGTTAAGTACGTCAATATCAAACCGGAGGGGGGCATAGGGCAGAATAACATAAACCCCATTTGAATTCCGCGCCCCGTTTGTGCCATACCCTATGGAAGAAGGAAATACCAATGTCGCTTTTTCGCCAATCCTAAGTTGCAAAACGCCTTCCTCAAAACCTGGAATCAGTTGATTACGACCCAGCGTAAATGAGAAGGTTCCGTCGGTATTCTTGTCGAAAGGTGTGGTTGACCGCAGGGTTTGACC
>JAJAYX010000822.1 GCA_026785985.1 Rudanella sp.
CAGGTCGGCGTTGGCGGTGAGTTGCCAGTTAAGTTTTTTGATGCCCGGAATCCGGTTGAACAATAACCCCTCGAAGCGGTGCTGCCAGTGCAGCATGGCAAAACGGTCGCTCACAAATTCGTAGAAATTCATCCGGTTAAAGGCATTCGGCACGAAGAAAAATGGGGGTGCGTGTCGCACAAGATTGAAATGCATCCTAAGACGAAAATACCTGCCCCAACGATACTAAGGAGTTGAAGCAGGCATCATGAAGTCAAGCAATAAACTGTGGACTAATCAAAACAGAGCGAAGCCGCTCCAAGCAAGCCCGCATCGTTGCCAAGAGTGGCGCGTTTTACGGATAGTCCATTTTTGTAGTAGGGTGTTAACCAGTACTCCAATTGACGAGTTACGCCGGGCATGATACAATCGAAGGAGGCCGCCAAACCGCCACCGATCAAAATTTTGCGGATGTCTAAAATCCGAATCAGCGTTACCAGGCCTTCACCTAACATCTCGCCTGCTTCGTCCAGAATTTGCAGGGCTAGCTCGTCGCCATCGGCGGCTGCGGCTACCAGGCCCGTTGTCGAGATGCTGCCATCCGAGGGAAGGCGGGTATCGCGGTTAAACTGTGTCCGGCGTTCGTTGGCCAGATCGAGCAGTTCTTTTTTGCCGATGTTGCGTTCCAGCACCCGGCCATGGCGTGAGGGCAGGTGGCCCGGTTCCATTGCGTTACCGTCGCCCCCTTTAAATACTTTTTTGTCGATGATGGCTGCTCCGCCCACCCCCGTGCCGAGCGTGATGAAGATGTAATTTTCATCGTTCATGTCGTCCACGAAATAAAACTCGCCGAGGGCCGCTGCGTTGGCATCGTTCTCCAGAAAGAACTCAACGCCAGGAAAACGCTTGCTCAGAATATCGACCATCGGAACATCATTGAGCAATGGAATAGCCGTGATTTCGAGGGGAACGGTGCGTGCGCGGTTGATCATACCCGGCAGACCAATACCGACTTTACTAATTTCTTTATGATCGTGGAGTTGCAGGGCAATGGAATCGCCGAAACGATCCATGAAATGCCCCGATTCGCGCCAGGAGTCGGTATCGTGGCTATAGAAATTAGAAATGGTACCGGACTGGGTGTCCACAATTCCCATTTTGACGTTGGTGCCGCCCACGTCGATACCCAAATACTGAACAGATGCCATTCGTGATAAATAATTGAGTGAAAGAGCGCAAGATAGGGAAAAGGGCGAATAGGGGCTAAATTTGCCGGATGAATCCACTAATTGTTGTAACGGGCGGTACCAAAGGAATTGGCTGCGCCGTTGTTGATGAATTTGTTCGACAGGGTTTCGACGCGGTTGTTTGTTCGCGAAACGTCGAAGGGGTCGATGGCCCAAATCACCTGCCATTTGCGGCTGACCTGAGCACCCGCGCCGGGGTCGATGCACTCGTGAATTATGTTCGGTCGCTGGGCAGGCCGGTTTCGGTGCTGGTGAACAACACGGGGGTTTTTCTGCCCGGACAGATTAATAACGAAGCCGAAGGCACGTTTGAAACCCTGATGAATACCAACGTGGCCAGTGCCTATCACCTCACGCGGGGACTGGTGGGCGACATGATTACCAGGCGCGAAGGCCACATTTTTATGATGTGTTCAACGGCAAGCATCACGGCCTACACCAATGGCGGTTCTTATTGCATCTCCAAATTTGCGCTGCTGGGCATGAGCCGCGTGTTGCGCGAAGAGCTGAAACCTCACGGGGTGAAAGTAACGGCCATTTTACCCGGAGCCACCCTTACCGCCAGTTGGGAGGGAACCGACCTGCCCCCAGAGCGGTTCATGCAAGCAAACGATGTGGCTGCAACCATTTGGGGAGCCTACACCCTCTCTAAAAGTGCTGTGATCGAAGAAATCCTGATGCGCCCCCAGTTGGGGGATCTTTAACATAAACTTATGTCAGCCATTGGCCGGTATTTTATCTTCTTAGGTGCGCTTTTCAGCAACCGCGAAAAACTGAGTGTCTATTACCGGTTGATTATGGATGAATGCATTTCCATTGGAATCGACTCGGTATTTATTGTCTCCATCGTGTCCACCTTTATCGGGGCCGTTACCTGCGTTCAAACCGCATACAACTTAGTCAGCCCGTTGATTCCGCTGTCGATTATTGCCGTGATTGTGCGCGACAGTACGATTCTGGAACTGGCTCCCACCATCACAAGCGTTGTGTTGGCGGGTAAGGTTGGCTCCAGCATTGCGGGGCAACTCGGCACCATGCGCATCACAGAGCAGATCGACGCGCTTGAAGTGATCGGGATCAATTCGGGTTCTTATTTAGTTTTGCCAAAGATTATTGCGGGTATGCTGATGTTTCCGTTGCTGGTAACACTGGCGGCTTTCCTGTCGATTTTCGGCGGTTACTTAGCTGGCACCTTAGCCAATATCATCACCCCCAACGAATACATTGAGGGGTTGCGCTCCGATTTCAAGTCGTTCGGTCTCATCTTCGCCCTCATCAAATCAGTGGTTTTTGCGTTTCTGATCACAACCATTTCATCTTTCCAGGGATTTAATGTAAGCGGGGGTGCTCTGGAAGTTGGAGCCGCTTCGACAACGGCCGTCACCAATAGTTGTATTGCGGTGCTGGCGGCTGATTTCCTGCTGGCTCAGTTGCTGCTGTAAGTCAGGCGCGCAACACGTGCTGGATCGGCAAACGTGCCGGATGAGTGGTGATTGAGCCGCTTAATTATGCAATGGCCGCCTGAGTTGGAAGTATGACAAAAATGCCATGCGATAAATTGGAATGCACCCGTTGACGAAGCTCGAATAGCTATTGATTTATGGCAAGAAAAAGCCACTAAAATTGACAATAAACCAAGGTAAGGAACGAGTCTGAAATAAGCATCACATTTAGCCGGGACTAATTCGGCAGTTTAGAGCGGGTAAGGTTGGATGATAGCGGATACGCTCATGTTGGGATATGGATTTGTCAACTTTGATTCCTTTTTCATACACCCCCAAATTGAGTCGTACCATAACTCGTAGTCCAGTGCTGGTCGGGTGGATTCAATCTGCTCTTTGATCGTCGCATAATCGCTGAAAACCACTCCCCTCATAGCCCGGTGAACATGGCAAAATAGCCGATGCTCAATAGGATTCCACCGCGTCGGCGGTCCATTTGGAGGTATAGAGTGGATAGTGAGCAATCACAAACGAGAGACCGATCTCTTGAGAAAGAGCCAAAAGGCGGTCTTTAAAGCGGTGGTGGCGCCGGGCCGCCGATGCGGTATGAGTTGCCTCCACCTGCATCACATAAGACTAAAATAGTGCGTGCATCAGGATAGCGATGGATGCCATATTGAGTCCACCACCACAGTAACCGGGCCGCCGACGCGGGTATCGGTGATGAAGTCCGCCGTTTCTGAACTGTCACCTAAGGAAATAAAGCCTTCGTTAGCTTATAAATCATAGATGCCATGCGGAACCACTTTACCTTCTGAGAGATGCTCATAGTCGTGACAGTCCACCGTTGCGGTCGTAGACTTTGATGGGGGCCTGGTATAGCATTTTCCGTCCCGGTAGAGGTTGCCCAAGCGTTCTTTTTTCTTGCAGTCGATACTAATGATAGGACTTTATAAACTCATGCTTAAAACCAGGTCAGACCGCCGATGCGGTA
>JAJAYX010000823.1 GCA_026785985.1 Rudanella sp.
CAATAATACGA
This sequence comes from Rudanella sp., assembly GCA_026785985.1. Classification (GTDB taxonomy): domain Bacteria; phylum Bacteroidota; class Bacteroidia; order Cytophagales; family Spirosomataceae; genus Rudanella. Next base: position 12 of record JAJAYX010000823.1, read on the forward strand.
TAAATAAGTTTTGTAGTACTTTTCACAGGACAGTGCTGCAAAACCATCAACTAAACAGACCCAAAATATCGGTTGGGCTAAGTTTCTTCAAAAAGCCCGTTTCGGTCGAGATTAATTCGCTGGCCAGCGCCCGTTTGCGGTCCTGGAGGGTCAGGATTTTTTCTTCGACGGTATCTTTGCAGATCATCCGATAGGCAAAAACCCGCTTGGTTTGGCCAATCCGGTGAACGCGGTCGATGGCCTGTTGCTCCACGGCGGGGTTCCACCACGGGTCGATGAGATAGACATAGTCGGCTTCGGTCAGGTTCAGGCCCACACCCCCGGCTTTGAGGCTCATCAGGAACACCCGGCAGTTTTCGTTACTCTGGAAATGCTGCACCCGCCCGGCCCGATCCTGGGTTTGGCCATCGAGGTATTCATACGCCACCCGGTCGCGTTCGAGCCGTTGCCGAACCAGGTCGAGCATACCGAGGAACTGACTAAAAATCACAATTTTATGGTTCGAGGCATTCTCTTCGATCTCCCGAAGCAGTTCGTCCAACTTGGCCGACTCATGGCCGTAGTCTTCGTCGGTTTTGATGAGCGCGGGCGAATCGCAAATCTGGCGGAGTTTCAACAGCCCTTCCAGAATCAGGAAAGCCGATTTTTCGGCTCCTTCTTCGGCAATTTTCCCTTCGATCAAATCGCGGTATCGGTCGCGGAAGGCCTCGTAAACCCGGCGTTGCTGCTTGCCCATTTCGCAGTACAGCACCGTTTCGGTTTTGTCGGGCAGGTCTTTAGCGCCCTCCTCTTTGGTACGTTTGAGCAGGAAGGGGTAGATCAACCGGCGGAGTTCGGCGGCCCGTGTTTTGTCCTGTTGCCGGTCAATGGGATTAGCGTACTCGCTTTTGAACAGTTCTTCACTACCCAGAAAACCCGGATTCAGGAAATCGAACTGCGAATACAAATCGAAGGTGTTGTTCTCGACAGGTGTGCCGGTCATGGCCAGGCGGTTGCGGGCTTTGAGCAGCTTTACGGCCTTTGCAATCTGCGAACCGGGGTTTTTGATGGCCTGCGATTCATCGAGTACCACATACTCGAACGGCACCGCCCGCAACCAATCGATGTCGTAGCGAACGGCCCCGTAGGTAGTCAGCACAATGTCGGCTCCCTTGAAATCATCGGGATTTTTGGCGCGTCCCGTTCCGGTATGCACGTGCAGCCGGAGATCGGGGCAGAACCGGGCGGCTTCGGCCTGCCAGTTGAAAACCAGCGTTTTAGGCATCACGACGAGGTGTTGACCGTTGGGTCGTTTGTTTTTCTGGTCTTGCAAAAACGTGAGCATTTGCAGGGTTTTTCCCAGGCCCATATCGTCGGCGAGGCAGCCGCCCCAACCGAACTCATCCAGAAAATTCAGCCACCGATAGCCCTCCTCCTGATAAGGCCGCAGGGTGGCCTGCACGTTAGCAGGCAGTTTCACCTGTTTGATTTGCTGGAAGTTGAGCAGCTTGTCTTTTTTGTCGTCGAGTTCTTTCAGCAGTTTGGGGTCGCTGATGAGGTCGCGGTAGTTCTCGAGAATGGTAAAATGCCGTTTGGAGAGCCGGATGGTGTCTTTTTTGGCATCCACCTGACCCAGCCGGAACAGTTGGGCGTGTTGCTGCACCCACTGTTCCGGTAGCAATCCCAGCGACCCGTCGCCGAGTTCCACGTAATTCTGCTTGCGGAGAATGGCCTTCCGCACGTCGGCGAGGGCCACTGACTGATCGCCAAACCGAATTTCGACCTGCAAATCGAACCAGTCGATACCCGACGATTGCCGGATTTTGAACTCCACCGGGTACGGGTTCTGCCGGAATTTTTTGAGTGCTCCCACCCCAAACAGTCGCGTTTGGTTAAGCCGCAGGGCTTCGTAAAACCCGTACAGCCAGCCATCGGCCAGCACTTTTTCGGCGGGCAAATAGAAGAACGGGCCGGTTTGGTTCGCAAAATCGGGGTGTTGCTGCCGCACATAGGCCACAAAGGCTTCTTCGGCTTCGGCATCACGCCGTTGGAGTTCTACATGGCCTCCGTGGGCCACAATCCGGGCCGGGCGACCGTCGTTGGCCATTTCGAGCAGGTCGGCGGAGGGGTCGGTTTGGGCAGGGTCGGTGTAGGCAAACGTCGACACCAGCATCAGGTGCTGCTCATCTTCCCTGAGATAAACGCGCCCCTCGCTGAACTCCAGTTCGGTTTGGGTTGCGTCGCTGCCTTCGCCAAAATCGACCGAAAATCGATTAGCCAACGGCATCAGAAAGCCGTTGAAAAACGCTTCGTCGCGCACCGACCGAAACCGGATGGCCCCATTACGGTCAAGAAACTGCCGGGCGGTCAGGGCGGTATCGACCGTTGCAAACCGGGCCAGCCGATCGTTGTCGATCAGCATCAGGGCATCGCTATCGAGGTCGGTCAGCCGGTCGAACAGAATTGGTTCGTCATTGCCCAATCGGGCGAAGGCCTGCAACACAGTTTCGCCATTGGTGCGCTGCAACTGAAAATGCAGGCTCATGGGTCGCTGCTCCACCGTGCATACGCTGCCCGTTCCCGATCCCGCGCCTTTCAGCACCCGCACGGGCCGGTCGGCCAGCAACGGTATCAGCTGATCAAGCAGATGCAGCGACCAGTGGAGTAACACCTCGCGCATTTCGTCGGTGTAGGTCACCGACCAGGCATAGGAACCCAGCCGGAACCCCTGTTCCTTCAAGTATTCGTTCAGATAACTCTGGTTGAGCATCTGACTGAGGTTCATAATGGTGAGGTCAGTGGCATCGACCGTTGGGCGAATCCGGTCGTAGGAGTTTGGCCGTTCCACATTGGTCAATTTACCCGTTTTGGCATTGGGGGTGGCTTTTAGCAGGGCAACCTGAAAATACGGAGGTGCTTTCCGGGCGAATCCTTCAAACAGATAGACCTGCACGGGCAACTCGTTTTTCCCCGTTACTACGGGCAGCAAAGGGCGATTGGGTAGGTTGGGCAAAGTGGAGCGCAGGAGCGTCTCCCAGCCCTGCCCATCAACGCGCTGAATGCTGCGGTCGAGTTGCAGCAGTTCGAGTTTATCGGTGGACGGGTTGAGTTTAAAATCGAACAGATCGGTTAGTTTATCGGCTACCGAGTAGCCAAATTCAGCCAGAAGGGCATTTTTTTCGTCGGTCAGGTCGCGGAGTAGTTCCAGGGCCAGAATCCCCCGGTGGCTGCTTAGCCACAGCAGCGTACCCATCTGGTGTTCGCAAAGAGGCCGGTTTAGTTTCTGATTACACGAACACGAGAAATGGTATTCACCCTTCTGCACCCGGCTTATTCGCACCTTGAAGGTTCCGGTTTTTTTGATAAACAGGCTGAACGTTTCGTAGCCCTGTCCCTGCTCAACGGATGTTACGGCCTGGTAATGCCGCCGGTTAGACCAGTGACCGGGGTCCACTAAGGATCGAACGGTTTCATCGGCCACGTTTTTCAGCCGTACTGTTGTATTGGAAGCCGTCGGGATGGCCGGTTTGAGTGGTGGTGCCTGCGTTGTAACAACAGGCTTTGGCGGGCTTGGCTGGGTGCCGGACCAGTCGGCCTGTTGCATCAGGTTTTTTTTGCGGACATAGGCCAGTATATCAGCCTCAACGTCCAACACTTTATCGGTACCATACAGCCTGTTGCGGAGGTATTCTTCGAGGGCATACGAACTGGCCACCGCGTGTTTGCAAACACCTTCATCATCGTAAGAACATTCGCAGTCGCCCCAAACGTCCTGCGGTTCGTCGAGGGAGTACAAATCAACCTAATAGTTTTTATTACCGGTGCTGCTCCGTACCCGAAATTCGGCTTCGTAGTCGTCAACCGACTGTACCTTTACGGCTCCGCTTTTGAAGAGGTCGATACCCCGG
>JAJAYX010000824.1 GCA_026785985.1 Rudanella sp.
AGGCCGACCTGGTACAGGAGGCTCCCGCCTGAAAGACCTGGTTTAGTTCAGTCTGTAAGGACTTTTTAAAAGAGTTAACATGAGGCCAGCCAACTGAGCAAAGTTCAATTTGCTGTTACGGGTGAAGTCCTGCTCTTTTTGGCAGTATGGAGCCGGGTTTCGGGCTGCGTTATCCAGAAATGTGCGTAAATCAGTGATTATTTTGGTGTTTGTTTTCATACTGGTGTACGTTTGATGGATACTCAAGTACGACAAATCCCAGCGATTTTCCTAACTTAATGGGTATGAACAACTGTTATTAATATTTTCGTATCTTTCAGTCGGGTGCATTTCAAACTTATGCTGGGGCGGTCCAACGGGTCAGTAGAACAGACTTACGTGCAGGAAACCTCTACCTCATACACGTTTGAAATGCACCCATTAAAAGTCGTCTCAAAATGCTATTCCCTTTAGGGGGTCCACAATATTAGGCCTACGGCCATTGTCGGGAGACCCCTGATTGTAGGAGACACGGGCAATGACCCAAGCCAGATCAAAGCCCAGATCGTTTCTGGACTGTTGAATTACATCATTCAGGCGGTCGTTGTAGCCGTTTGATTTACAAAAGAATTAGGATTATCGTTCTCGCCTTGGTGCCAAAGAACGGCTCGAACGCCCGTTTGTCGGGATCTGCCCACTATAAATTCTTTCAGATTCCGATAGGGATAACCACTTGTAAACCGGCCCCCTGCGTACCTCCACAAGTGGTATTCGATACCCCTTCCCGACTATCGTATCATTCAATAATGCTAGTGGAGGAAAAGGCATTCTGATAGAAAGCCTCTATTCTTATCAACAGGATAGCCAAATAAAATTCCCAAACATACTCTTAAAGTTCGGCGCGATTTTCTGTTAGGAAGAGAGGATTACAAGTGCTTTTTTGAACATCAATACTCCTTAAATCACTACACAGTATTTCAATAACTATGCGTTGCTTTTTCATCAGTTGGATAACGGTCGTTCTGCTTTGTGGATCGAATCGACTGGCTCACGGACAAACGACAGCCGTTCTGACTGGCTACGTAACGGATGCCACGACGGGAAACCCCATGCCCTTTGCCAACGTCTATATAAATGGATCAACACGGGGGGCAACCACCAACGAAAAAGGCTTTTATACGCTGGCAGGTGTGCCATTAGGGACAGTCGAAATAGCTGTTTCATTTGTTGGGTATCAATCCACTACGCAAAAGATCCGGCTGGACAGTAATGCACCGCAAAAGGTGAATTTCAGCCTCAAACCGAGTGAGCAAACCCTCGACGCGATAACCGTCCGTGGAAACTTGAAGCTATGGGAGCGGCACCTGCGTCAGTTCAAAAAGCAGCTTTTCGGCGAGCCATTTGGCAGACAGTGCCTGCTGGTTAACAGCGAAGTGCTTAATTTTAGAGAAGAAAGAGGGCATCTGTATGCCACGGCCGACGAGCCATTAATCATTCATAATCAGGCCACAGGCTATCGGCTGATCTATGCGTTGCAACATTTCGATGCGACTCCGTCAGGCAAGATCTATTTAGCGGGAACGGCCCGTTTTGAGGAAGTAAAACCGGACAACGAACGACAAGCCGACCTATTTCGGCGAAACCGGCTGATTGCTTACAAAGGGTCAAGCCGACACTTGATGGCCAGCCTGATAAACAATACGTTCGAGCAGGCTGGCTTTATGGTTTATCAGGAAGATCCCACCAAGCCGATCCCCGCCGAACGTTCCATTACGCTTGCCGCTGCGCTTAGCGACTACAAGCATCTGACTCCAGTTAAGTCTTCTACCCTAATTCAGACCGGTCGATTAGCGACCGAACGGCGATTGGTTTCGTCCCGGAAACTGATTGTGTTTTATACGAATGCCGTCTCGGGTTTCTCGCCTTACCCAGATGCCCGTTACGCCTACACGGAAATAAAACTACCTGGCAGTCAGTTGCAAATGACCGTCGATGGGGTTATCACGATGCCCGAAGGCATGGAAGTGAAAGGCTCGATGGGCGATCAGGGGCTATCGGCTATGTTGCCGACTGACTGGCGGCCCGAAGGTGATGAAATGAAGTCTCTCATCAATGAGCTGGTGGCTATACAGGGAAAACTTGCCCCACCCGACACCTGCCTGGGCCGTATCACGGCGGCTTTCAACGAGCGATTCAAATTTCTGGCTCCCACCTTGTTTCTGCATATTGATAAACATTTCTATGCAACTGGAGATCGGCTGTGGATGAGCGCGTATCTACTCGACGCAGTTAGCCACCAACGAGCCGATGGCCAAACAGCTATTCAAGTTGACCTGCTCTCGTCAACGGGGAAACTGGTGCAGCACCAGTGGGTCCGTATGGTTGACGGACGGGGCGAGGTCAGTTTCCGCCTATCGGATACCCTCATGACGGGAACGTATCGCCTACGCGCCTATACCGACGAAGATGATGCCCAACGACGACCAGCTTTCGAGCGGTCGGTGGCTATCTATAATCTGTTTCGGAACGACTTATCTATACGCAGTGATTCGCTGACACAGCCATTAGACGTTCAGATTTTGCCGGAAGGTGGTCGCTGGATTTGGGGACTGCCAGCGCGCCTGGGCGTAAAAATTGTGCAACCCAATGGGCATGGTTTGGCCATTGCGGGGCGTATTTTTGACGACCTGGGAACAGAAATCGCTCGTTTCAAGACCAATCAGCAGGGAATGACCAGCGTATCGATGGAGCCCAAAGCTCAACGAACGTATTACGCCGACGTAACCTATAATGACCAGCCGCACCGCGTTTCTCTGCCTAAACCCGAAACGGAAGGGCTATTGCTTTCGGCCGATGCCATTAGCGATACAACCCGTTTGGTGTTAACCATACGGACTGCTAAACCGGCCGCTACCGACTCAGCCTACATGCTGATTGGGCAACGCGGTCGTGTGGTCGATGAGCGAAAAATTCTCCTGCAAAATGGGGTGGCCAGGATAAGCTTGCCCATGATAAGCTGGCTGCCGGGCCTTGCGCAAATTACCCTTTACGACGCAAGGGCTAGGCCCCAGGCCGAGCGATTGATTTTTGTGCCTGAATTCTTTGCGCCGGTCCGTGTGGAATTAGGATTCAATAAAACCCGGTATCAGCCCCGCGAACAGGTTATTTTGAACGTTAAGCTGACCGATAACGGATCACCGGCGTTAGCCGCTTACTCGGTCTCAATTACCGATGCCGACCGAGTCCCTACTGATACCGCAGAGGCTACGTTGCCCACCCACTTGCTGTTAACGGGTGAGCTTCGGGGACGGATCGAAAATCCCAACCAATATGTAGTGAATCACACTGCCGAAACGCGTCAGGCTCTGGACGACCTGCTGTTGACGCAGGGTTGGCGACGGGTAAGCGGCACGCCCGAAACGGAACGGCTGGGTGG
>JAJAYX010000825.1 GCA_026785985.1 Rudanella sp.
ATTAGCCTCTAAATTGTCTTTTTAGAAGACAGTCATTTATATAAACTCTAACTAAGTTCTGATTTATGAAACACGTATTCTGTCTATTATGGCTGATGCTGGCAACTGCCCCGCTCATCTGCGCCCAAACGCCGGGCCGAGCGGTATCGGGCCGCGTCACCGGCCCCAACGGCGAGGGTCTGCCCGGCGTAAACGTTGTGCTGAAAGGCACTCAGAAAGGAACAACTACCAGCGCAGAGGGCCAATACTCGCTTACCGACGTACCCGCTGGTGCTACGCTCACCTTCTCATCCATTGGTTTCGTGGCGCAGGGATTTGCCGTCGGAAATCGAACCACCCTAAACGTAGGGCTAAGTACCGACGACCGATCGCTCAATGAAGTGATCGTGGTGGGCTACGGTACCGTAAAGAAGAGCGACCTGACTGGGTCCGTTTCGTCGGTAAAGGCAGCTGAACTTAGGCAAACGCCCATTGCCAACTTTGTTCAGGGCTTGCAGGCTCGGGCCTCGGGGGTGCAGGTCACCCAGAATTCAGGAGCACCGGGTGGCAGTATCAGTGTCCGAATTCGGGGCAACAGTTCGATCAGTGGCAGCAGCGAGCCGCTTTACGTAGTCGACGGATTCCCAATTGCCGGGGGCGATAACCCGGTGGCGGGCGGGGGCAGCGGCCTGGGCAACGACAATGGTAATCGCCTGTCGGTGCTGTCGACACTGAACCCCAACGATATTGAGTCGATGGAAGTACTGAAAGATGCATCGGCAACGGCTATTTACGGCACACGGGGGGCCAACGGCGTGGTATTGATAACCACCAAACGGGGTAAAGCCGGTAAAACCCGCGTGAGCTACGACGGCTATTATGGGCAGCAGCAAATCCGTAAAACGCTGGATGTGATGAACGCCACGCAGTTTGCTAAATACGAGAACGAGATCACTGGTACGACGATTTATCCCAATCCAGACCAGTTGGGGCAAGGTACTGACTGGCAGTCGCTTGTCTTTCGAAAAGCTCCGATGCAAAGTCATCAGCTATCGGTAACGGGTGGTAACGAGAAGTCGCAGTTTGCCCTGTCGATGAACTACTTCGACCAGGACGGCATCATCATCAACTCGAATTTCAAGCGGGGGTCGTTACGGGTCAATTTAGATAATACCGTCAGTAAAAATCTTAAAATAGGCACGAGCCTGACCTACACCTACTCCGTTAACAACGGGGCGGTAACGGCTACCCTACTGGACGGCGCGTCGGGCGGTATTGTCTGGGCCGCCATCACCGCTCCCCCAACGCAATCGCCCTATAATGCCGATGGCACGCCCACCATCTTCACAGGCCGTTATTTAGACCTAAACAACCCGGTGGCCCTGGCTTCGGAGGTACTGAACCAAAACACAACCCGGCGGTTTCTGGGCAACATTTTCGCCGACTGGACCATTGCAAACGGTCTCACCTATCGGGGTTCGTTTGGGGGTGATCTGGTGACCGATACCCGCGACTCCTATGTTACGCGGAACATCCGGGCGGGTTCGCAGGTGAATGGGATTGGTGGCAGAGGCAATAACAACACGAACACGGTGTTGCACGAGAGCCTGCTGAATTATCACCGGTTGCTGGGTAACCATGACGTAACCCTCACAGGAGTATATTCGACGCAGAGACAGGCGCAAACCGCCGAGTCCATGACCGGACAGCAGTTTCCCAACGACCTGGTGCTGAACGACAATCTTTCGCAGGCCTCTATCGTATCCATTGGCAGCACCCGACAAGCCTGGCGATTAGATTCCTACACGGGCCGGATCAACTACAACTTTAAAAGCAAATACCTGCTCACGCTTACAGGCCGGGTAGATGGGTCAAGCCGATTTGGCGCCAATAACAAGTATGGCTTTTTTCCATCGGTAGCCGGTGCGTGGCGGATTTCAGAAGAGGCCTTCATGCAGGGGCAGAAGGTGCTGAGTGACCTAAAACTTCGGGCCAGCTATGGTCTAACGGGTAACGCCGATATTCCGCTCTACAACTCCCTGTCCCGGTTGAATTCGGTGGGTAACTACAACTTCAACAACGTCCGTACCATCGGTATTGCGGCCGCCAATATCAGCAACCCCGACCTGAAATGGGAGAAAAGTGCGCAGGCCGATATTGGACTGGATTTTGGCTTGCTTAACAACCGGATTCAGGTCACGGCCGATGTGTATTATAAGAAAACGACCGATCTGCTTTTGTCGCGCACCATTCCGCTCTCGTCTGGTTTTGGCTCTGTATTTGGCAACTTTGGCTCGGTCGAGAACCGGGGCATCGAAGTGACCGTCAATGCGGGTGTGCTGAACGGTGCGCTCAAATGGGATATTAGCGGCAACGTGTCGGCCAACCGCAACAAGCTCACGCTGATTGATGGAAAGCGGACCGAGATTGTTCCGGGCGATGGGGGTGGGTCTGTGGGTCCATTCACCAACAACAGCATCCTGCGGGTAGGCGCGCCCATCGGGTCGTTCTATGGCTATGTTTTCGATGGTATTTACCAAACCGGCGATAACGTACCGACGGGCCGCATACCGGGTAATATTCGATACCGTGACCTGACTGGCGATGGTGTCATTTCGGGAGCCGACCAGACCATTATCGGCGACCCGAACCCGAATTATATTTTCGGCATCAACAACACGCTGAAATATAAAGGCTTCGATCTGAGCCTGTTTGTGCAGGGTGTGCAGGGCAACCAAATTTACAATGTCTCGAAACCCCGGCTGGAAGGCGGAGCGGGCGGCTATAATCAGTACGCAACCTTTGGGGACCGCTGGACGGCTACAAACCCCTCGAATCGCTACCAGAAAGCCCTGACGGGGCAGCGGGTGAACCAATCGGATATTCACATCGAAGACGGTTCGTTTGTTCGGTTCAAGAATATCACTCTCGGCTATACGGTTCCGGCGGTGGGTAAGATGGCGTGGTTAGCCAACTCCCGGATTTATATAAGCGCTAACAATTTTGCTACCCTGACCCGGTATTCAGGCTATGACCCGGAGGTGAACACCGCCGGGCAGAATAACCTCAACCTTGGCGTGGATAATATCGGCTTCCCGGTCGCCAAGTCGTTCATTGCCGGTCTTCAACTCAACTTCTAACCGTAGCCAACACAGACCATGAAAATCGCCCGTATCTGTTCATTTTTGGGGCTGGCCTTTGTGCTGGCGCAACTGAGCGCGTGTCAGTTAACCGAAACGCCCTACTCTTTCGTGTCGCCCCAGCAGTTCTATACCTCGGCCTCCGATGCCGAAGCCGCCCTCACCGCTGCCTACACACCTATTACCGATCTGTATGGCCGGGTGGGTACGCAGTTGCCCGACTATTCGGCTGATCAGTCGTTTCCGAGGGCTGTCGTAGGCCGCGACCAACTAACGGTATTCTCCTACGATGCCACTATGGACCTGATTGGTCAGTACTGGCAGCATTGCTTTAACGGGATAAACCGGGTCAATCAGGTACTCGACAACGTACCAAAAATTGCGATGGACGACACCCGAAAAAAGCAGATCCTGGCCGAAGCGTATTTCCTGCGGGGGCTGTACTACTTCCACCTCGTTAAAACCTTTGGCGAAGTACCCATCAAGCAGGAAAGTACAAAAGATATTTCGTTGACCGAGGTTGCCAAAAGTAAGGTTGAAGACGTGTACGCCCTTATTATCAGGGATTTTGAGCAGGCCATTAAAGACCTGCCCGCCACCCCCAAAGACCGGGGCCGGGCGGCAAGCGGGGCGGCTCAGGGCCTGCTGGCGAAAACGTATCTGTATGCCGGAAATTGGGCTAAGGCAGGCGAAAACGCTCAGGCTGTTATTCAGTCGAACCGCTACAGTTTACTCCCTAATGTGCTCGATCTGTATAATCCATCACGAGAAGATGCGGCCCGCGCAGAGCAGATTTTTGCGGCTGAGTTCTCGGCCCTGAGCGGGCTGAATGGTTCCGATTTGGTGGGCTTCTATGCCCCCGCCAATTCGCCACCGGTTTTCTCGAAAACGGCCTTCGGATCGGCCTTCGGGTATATATCGTTCTATAAGTCGTTCAACCCGGTCGATAAACGGCGGCAACTGCTCGATACGGCCTACGTAAATTCAGCCGGTAAGTTGATTGGTCAGGCCGATGCAACGCTGAAAGACCGGGTTATTATCAAGAAGTTCCTGGACCCCAACTCCAACGGAGCCAACGGCGAAAACAACTTCCCGATTCTGCGGCTGGCCGATGTGTATCTGATTGCGGCTGAGGCCGAAGCGCGGCAAAACGGGCCAACGGCTACTGCTTACACCGCCATCAACACCGTGCGGAAGCGGGCGGGTATTCCTGATCTGACGACGGGCCTAAGCAAAGACGCCTTCATTGAAGCCGTCTTGCAGGAACGGTCGTGGGAGCTATGCTACGAAGCCGACCGTTGGTATGACCTCACCCGAACGGGCAAGTTCAAGATGGTAGCCAACGTGCTGAACTCCTACTACCTCACCCGCCCGGTACAGGATAAGCACCGCTATTTTCCCATTCCGAACATTGAGATTCTGACCAACTCGAAACTGGAGCAGAATCCGGCCTGGAAATAAACTTAAGAATAGGTTGGAATTCGTGTAAACGGCTCTGCCGCATGCAGAGCCGTTTCATTGTCTTTAGCACAAGTGCTTATCAAGCCAAAGCTAATCCACTGATTTGCTACATTTAAGACTATGACTGACCGGCGCAACTTTCTTATTTCGGCGGCCCTGCTTTCTGC
>JAJAYX010000826.1 GCA_026785985.1 Rudanella sp.
ACTGGGTACAACTCATTCCCGATGATCGAAATCATGGCCGTCAGTAGCAGGGGCGTGTATTGATAGTCGGGGTGAAGCATCACCACGATATCTCCGCCAAGCTCCAGGGCTTTACTGTAGCACGTTTTCTGATTACCGCCGTATCCTTTGTTACGGTCGTGCCGGATTACGTGCCGGATTCCCAGCCGTTGGGCTTCTTCAACGGTATTATACGGGCTGAAGTCGTCGACTAAGATAACTTCATCAACAAGATCGAATGGAATTTCGCGGTAGGTACGTTCCAGGGTAAGGGCAGCCCGGTAGGCAGGCATGACCACTATTACTTTTTTGCCATTAAACATGTCCCAAAACTAAGCACACCGACGGTTTATATCAAGACTAGAGATAGAGCGGAGCGTTTCTTTGCCCATATTGCGCCGTTTTTCTACCGCCCGACTAACTTTTACGAAGGCAAGCCGGTTGTTTAATGGATTGACCTGCAAAAACTATGCTAACGAGTGAAACAATTTTTTTTCTGGGCTTCGCGGGTTTCGTGATGGTGGTGATGGCCCTTGATTTGGGGGTATTTACAAAGCAAAAAAGCCACGTTGTCAGTTTTAAAGAAGCGGCTATCTGGAGCGCCATTTGGGTGGGATTATCCATCGCTTTCTATTTTTTTATTCAGAATTTCGGCTACCTCGTTCACGGTATCCGGGACTTTACCCGACTTCAGGAAGTACGTGATAAATATGCCGATCACGTACAGCTTATTCCCGGAAATTTTGAACAGAGCCTGCACTTATTCCAGAACAATATGGCTTTGGAATACATTACCGGCTACCTGGTAGAGTACTCATTGTCAGCCGACAACATCTTCGTTTTCATTCTGATCTTTGCCTCATTCGGGGTTCGGGATCGTTTCTACAAAAAGATACTGGTTTGGGGAATTCTGGGAGCCATTGTGCTGCGGTTTGTCTTCATTTTTGTGGGTGCAGCCTTGCTACAGCGCTTCGATTGGATTATCTATGTTTTCGGGGCGTTCTTAGTTTATACTGGCGTTCAGTTGTTTTTCCAGAAAGGCGAGGATGAGCAGATCGACACCAAGAATCACCCGGTGGTGAAATTTGTATCGAAGTATTTCAATGTATATCGCCGGAATGTGATCGACCACTTTTTTGTCCGGCGCAAAACCGATAACAAGCTGTTTGTAACGCCCCTGTTCATTGTGGTTCTGGTGGTTTCCGTCACCGATCTTGTGTTCGCAGTGGACTCCATCCCGGCCATTTTCTCGATCACGAAAGACCCGTATATTGTCTTCTTTTCCAACGTGTTCGCCATCATGGGCCTGCGGTCGATGTTCTTTTTCCTGTCGAGCATCATGAGCCAATTCCGTTTCCTAAAAGTGGGTCTGGCAGTCCTGTTGACGTTTATCGGAGTCAAAATGTTGCTCGAACATTATCTGGAGGACTGGGGTTTCAAGCCGGTTTATTCGCTCTATATCATTGTTGCCATATTGGCTACAAGCGTGTTGGCTTCGTGGCTGATACCGGAAAAGAAACCGTAACCGCCCGGGCGGCCCAGAAATCTTGGTTCAGAATCCAACCACCCTTCGCGCCTATCGTCGTCGCTTAACTAACCTGAGCAGCCGCAATCGGTCTTTGTTGCTATCGAACCTGCCCGTCGATCAGTTTCTGGATCTACACGATACCGACTATTTGCTGAACAAACCCTCTTTTGCCATCATACAGCAGTTGGTGGCCCGCAAAGCCACTATTCCGCTGTGCGAAGTGCTTGACCCGCGCCATGAACGGGCCAATCAAGTTAGCAAAAAACTTCGGCGCATTGCCCGAACCACCCAATTTATTGAAGAAGAACGGGGCACAGAAGACCTGTATGTGGGGTGGCCGTTTGTGCGGGGTATGTTTATGGATGGCACCTCGGTTCACGGGCCGTTGCTGTTTTTTCCGGTTCAGATTGAGCAAAAAGCGGATCAATGGCATCTCACCCGCCGGGGAGATGAGGAAGCGTTCATAAACCCGACTTTCACGCTGGCCTACGCCCATTTCAACGCCATAAAACTGCCTCCTGAATACGTAGAGAAGGAATTTGACGATTTCGACAAAGATGCATTAGCCTTCAGAACAGGGCTTTATGAGTGGCTCAAAGCCAGTCCCTTCAAGATCAATTTCAACCAGGACCTGTTCCTCGACTTGCTCAAACCGTTCGACAAGGTCAACCAGAAAACGCTGCTGGCCCTCGAAAAAACGGGCGAATTGAAGCTATATCCCGAAGCTGTACTGGGCATTTTTCCGCAAGCCGGCTCGTTTCTGGTGCCGGATTATGATTTATTAGTGGAGGAAGGGGAAAAAAGGGAAGAAGGGGAGGAAATGTTGCCAGACCGCTCACTCCTTTCCTTTCTCCCAGAAAAATCCCTCCGCACTCCTCTCCCGCTCGATGCATCGCAGGAGGCAGCCGTGCGGGCGGTGAAGGCGGGCGAGTCGCTGGTGGTGCAGGGGCCACCGGGTACGGGTAAATCGCAATTGATTGCCAACCTCATGGCCGATGCGGCCGCCGAAGGCAAACGGGTGTTGCTGGTTTGTCAGAAACGAGCCGCACTGGATGTGGTGTATGCCCGGCTTCGGGAGGTGGGTATGGAGCGGTTTATTGCCCTGATTCACGATTTTCAGGATGACCGAAAAGCTCTTTACACTCAGTTGACAGGCCAAATTGAAACTATCGAGAGCTATCGCCAACAAAACAATGGCCTGGATGCCGTATTGGTCGAGCGGGATTTTGACCGCGAGTGCCGTCAGATTGACGAATTGGTGGCCGACTTGCAATCATTCAAAGATGCGCTGTTCAAC
>JAJAYX010000827.1 GCA_026785985.1 Rudanella sp.
CTCCAACACGGCAATGGCCTGTTCCCGCGTTACAGACGGAAATTCCTCCAAAAATCCATCCAGCGAAATGCCGCTTTCCAAATGCCAAAATAAAGATTCGACAGGCACGCGCGTGTTGGCAAAAACAGGCGTGCCAAATTGAATTTCCGGGTCAACGGTGATTACGTGTTTCATGACAAAGCTTGGTTAAATCAAAAACTGAAACAAGTCAGGCTGGTCGTTTAGGTATTCAAACACAATATTTTGGGCTTGCATTCGCTCAATGAGCGGCTCAAAATCTTCGCGGTGTTTGAGTTCGATGCCCACCACGGCTGGGCCGGTTTCGCGATTGGTTTTTTTGGCATACTCAAAGCGGCTGATATCGTCGGTTGGCCCCAGCTCGTTCAGGAAGTCGCGGAAAGCACCGGCCCGTTGCGGGAACCGGATGATGAAGTAGTGTTTCAGGCCCTCGTAAAGCAGCGAACGCTCCTTGATTTCCTCGGTTCGAGTAATGTCGTTGTTGCCTCCCCCCACTAAACAAACCACGTTTTTGCCCTTTATTTCGTCTTTCAGAAAGTCTAAAGCCGCAATACTCAAGGCTCCGGCGGGTTCGGCCACGATGGCTTCTTCGTTGTAAAGTTGCAGAATGGTGGTGCATACCTTTCCCTCCGGCACCAGAATGACCCGGTCGAGGTTTTGGCGGCAAATTTCAAAGGTGGTGTCGCCCACACGCTTCACGGCGGCCCCGTCCACAAACTTGTCGATGTGATCTAAGGCAACAACCCGGCCTTCGTCCATCGAAATTTTCATGGATGGTGAGCCAAGTGGTTCCACACCAATGAGTTTGGTCTTGGGACTGAGTTGTTTAAACACGGTCGAAACGCCGGCTGCCAGACCGCCCCCGCCAATGGCCATCAGCAAATAGTCGATTTTGACATCGGAGTCTTTGAAGATTTCCAGCCCGACAGTCCCCTGCCCTTCCATCACCAGCACATCGTCGAAGGGGTGAACAAACGTGCTGTCGTGGGTTTTCACGTATTCGGTGGCCGCGTAGTAGGCATCGTCGTAGGTATCGCCCACCAGCACCACCTCAACAAACTCCTTCCCGAAGAGTTTTACCTGTTTCACTTTCTGGTTGGGCGTAGTGGTGGGCATAAAAATAATGCCTTTCACGCCCATTTTATGGCAGGCGTAGGCCAATCCCTGGGCATGGTTTCCCGCACTGGCACACACAACACCTTTATCCAGAGCCTCTTTGGGCAGGGCGGCCATTTTGTTGTAGGCCCCCCGAATTTTATACGACCGAACTACCTGAAGATCTTCCCGTTTCAAGAAAATGTTAGCCCCGTATCGTTCCGACAGATTCAGGTTTTCCTGTAAAGGTGTATGGACAGCAACACCCCGCAGCCGGTCGGCAGCCAGATAAATGTTATCAAGGTCGGGGACTTGGAGGTCATTTATTGTCACTACCATAGGGCTATAAAACAGAGATACACAAAGATAATACCGGTACGCCGGGGCGGGAGTTGCACAGAGAAATTCTTTAAAAATCTCCGTGTTCCCTCTGTGTATCTCTGTGTCTAAATTTTTAGCTTCGCTCCGGGCGCAGATTCCGCACGGCGGCACCGGCTTGCCACATTTCTGACTCGCGGAGTTCGGAGAGTTCAACTTCGAGTTTCTCGCGGTAGTCGGGTTGTGAGTTGCGAGTAATACTGATTTCGGCCTGCTCCTGCGTTTTCACGGAGTTATACAGTTGCTCAAAAACAGGCTTGGTGGCATCGCGGAACGGTTTCCACCAGTCGAGGGCACCGCGCTGGGCCGTAGTCGAGCAGTTGGCATACATCCAGTCCATGCCGTTTTCGGCTACGAGCGGCATCAATGATTGGGTCAGTTCTTCCACTGTTTCGTTGAACGCTTCGGATGGGCTGTGGCCATTGGCCCGCAACACCTCATACTGGGCTGCGAAAATTCCCTGAATAGCACCCATCAAAGTGCCGCGCTCACCCGTCAAATCGGAGGTTACTTCCTTGTAGAAATCAGTCTCAAACAAATAGCCCGAACCAACGCCAATGCCCATTGCGATACATTTCTCGCGAGCCTGGCCGCTGGCATCCTGATAGATAGCAAAGCTGGAGTTCAAGCCTTTACCCTCCACGAACATCCGGCGCAACGATGTACCGGAGCCTTTTGGGGCCACCAAAAATACGTCAACATCGGCAGGAGGGATGATACCCGTTTTCTCTTTGTAGGTCACGCCAAAGCCATGCGAGAAATACAGCGATTTACCGGGCTTGAGGGCAGCTTTTACCGTTGACCACAGTTCAATTTGAGCCGCGTCAGACAACAGGAAGCAGATAATGGTGCCGCGCTCCAGTGCCTCCCCGATCTCGAACAGGGTTTCGCCCGGCACCCAACCGTCGGCCACAGCCTTGTCGTAGGTTTTGCCTTTGCGCTGCCCCACAATCACGTTGAAGCCATTGTCGCGCATATTAAGCGACTGACCGGGGCCTTGTATGCCATAGCCAATCACGGCGATAGTCTCTTTACCGAGTGTTTCTAAGGCTTTTTCAAGAGGAAACTCTTCACGGGTTACGACGTTCTCGACCGTGCCGCCGAAGTTAATTTGTGCCATGCTGGGTACTATATTTAGGTTGTAAAAAATTAGTGGTTTTCGATGCGGTTATAACAAGTCGGGATAAGCTATGCAAACAATAGCCGCCCTTTTGGTTTGGGTATCTCACGACCCAACGATTGCGCCGTTTCGATACATTCCCGGATGATTACTTCAGCATTTGCCAGTGCTTCCTGATACGTTTCGCCATCCGCTAAACAGCCTGATAGTTCGGGGACATCGGCAATGAAGGCATTGTCTTCGTTGCTCCAGTAAATGATTATTTCGTATTTAGGAGTCATTGTCGTCAACGTCAAGCTTATAGTTAATAACCAGGTTTCGTACTTGCTTCACCTGATAAGGTTTCGCCTTACCCTGCTTTGGCTGAATGTTGATAATCTCATCAATTCCTGTTTTTGAGTAAATGTGATGGCTCGAACTAATACGTTCATCAAACCCAAGGGTCAAAATTAAGCTACGTAATTCGTCGAAACTGAAATTTCCATCCGAGGTTCCGCGTAGCAGTTTGAGCAGCAATTTCTCAAATTTTCCCATTAAGTCTTGCTACAAGTAATATGCCCACTCCGCTTCGGGCAGGTACTCGACCAGGCCCTGCTCGGTTTTGCCAACGGCCACACGCCCCGACCGAACAAACTCCAGAATCTCGTGTTGCAGGCGCAGGTAAGCAAAAAACTCGAAAATCTCGGTTTCGGTGCCGGTCTTCTCGATCACAACATAATCGAGACCCCAATAGACGACCCAGGCCTTATATTTTTTATTAACTGAATCAACATCAAGGGTTTGCCCTCCCAGCGGAGTTGAGATTTTGAACAAAGCAATTTCGTTGAACACAATCTCGTCGTTGAGATAACCGAACACGGCCAGAACCTCCACGATTTTGCGGATCTGCCGGACGAGCTTTTCGACTTCGTCCCGCGATTCGTGCTTAATCACAATCGTGAATCGCGACACCCCTTTGCGTTCGGTTTCCGACACGGTCAAGCTCTCGATGTTAACCCGTCGGCGCGTAAAAATGATGGTAATGCGGTTAAGCAACCCAATAGTGTTCGACGTAAAAACGCAAATCGTATACGTAGTCATAGCCCCCTAACCGGATCGCCGGATCGCCCCAAAGGGGGAATTTTAAGATAATCTAATCTGAGTAACGGCGGCTCCGGCGGGAACCATTGGGAACACGTTTTCTTCTTTTTCTACGACTACTTCGAGTAAGTACGGGCCGTCATGGGCCAGCATCTTGTCGAGGGAGTCCGAGAGATTTTCGCGCTCGTCGCAGGTGTGTCCATCCATGCCGAAGCCTTGAGCAATCATCACGAAGTTGGGGTTTTGCAACTCCACAAACGAGTACCGACGCTGATGGAACAACTGTTGCCACTGCCGTACCATACCCAAAAAATTATTGTTCAGGATGATTGCTTTCACGGGTTGTTTGTTCTGCACAATGGTGCCCAACTCCTGCAAGGTCATCTGGAAACAACCGTCGCCGATAATGGCTACAACCTCGCGGTCGGGAGCACCCACCTGCGCCCCGAAAGCGGCTGGCAGGGCAAACCCCATCGTGCCCATTCCTCCCGACGTAACTAAGCTGTTGGGCCGTTTGAATTTGTAATAGCGCGAGGCCATCATCTGATGCTGCCCCAC
>JAJAYX010000828.1 GCA_026785985.1 Rudanella sp.
GGGTGATACAGTGCCTGCGCCCGGGATATAAACACGAAAGTTGCAAGTAAAACCCGGAGAAAAAGAATCATCCGGGTTTTTGCGAAGTATATTTGCGGACTTTTATATAATGGGTTGATTTTTTGGGGCTACAAAGCTTATGAAGTTATCTGAATTTAGGTTCGACTTGCCTGAAAGTCTAATTGCCAAGTATCCGGCAGAGCGCGGAGAAGCACGGTTGATGGTGATTCACCGTAAGACTAAGCAAATTGAACACAAAATGTTCTCTGATCTGTTGAGTTACTTTGACGATGGCGATGTCATGGTCATCAATAACACCAAGGTTTTTCCGGCTCGGCTATACGGCAATAAAGAGAAAACCGGGGCCAAAATCGAAGTTTTCCTCCTGCGCGAACTAAACCGCGAGATGAAACTATGGGACGTGCTGGTGGACCCCGCCCGCAAAATCCGCGTTGGTAATAAACTCTATTTCGGCGACAGCGATCTGGTGGCCGAAGTGATTGATAACACCACCTCACGGGGCCGAACAATCCGGTTTTTGTTCGATGGTTCGCACGAGGAGTTTATGAAAGCGGTGGACAAACTGGGCGAAACACCCCTACCCCGCGAGATCAAACGCGAAACCGAAGACGCTGACCGCGAGCGGTATCAGACCGTTTTTGCCCAGCACGTGGGTGCCGTAGCAGCTCCAACGGCAGGTCTGCACTTCACCAAAGCCATGATGAAGCGAATGGAAATCAAAGGCATTCATTTCGCACCGATTACGCTGCATGTGGGCCTCGGCACGTTCCGGCAGGTGGACGTGGAAGACCTGACTAAACACAAAACTGACTCCGAGAATTATAAAATTCTGGCAGAGTCGGCTCAACTTGTCAATACGGCCCTTAACGCGGGCAAGCGGGTCTGCGCCATCGGTACAACCTCGCTGAAAGCCCTCGAATCGTCGGTGTCGGCGAACAGCCGGTTGAAGCCGGTGGAGGGCTGGACGGATCGGTTCATTTTCCCGCCGTATGAGTTTAAAATTGCCAATGCACTGCTGACCAGTTTTCATCTGCCCGAATCCGTCCTGCTTATGATGGCCGGTGCATTTGGTGGTCACGAGTTCATGAAAGAGGTTTATCAGCTTGCCATCAAGGAGAAATACCGTTTCTTCAGTTACGGCGACGCGATGTTGATTATCTAATGATGAACGATGAACGATCCGCCGTTGCGGTTGGCTGACGCTTTAAAACTCATTCGCGCCGGCGAACCGGTTCATCACTCATCATCATGACCCAATACGCCATCATTGTTGCCGGGGGGAGCGGGAGCCGGATGCAGTCGATGATGCCGAAGCAGTTTTTGTTGCTCAATGAAAAACCCATTCTCCAACATACTCTTGAACAGTTTTGGGCCTATTCACCTGAGCTTCAACTGATTCTGGTGTTGCCCGCCCGCGACCTCGCCACTTGGACAGACCTTTGTATCGAGCATAATTTCGACGCACCTGTGCAGACTGTTGTGGGTGGGGCTACCCGGTTTCAATCGGTTCGGAATGGGTTGGCCGTGATCGACGCGCCGGAGGGTTTAGTGGCCGTTCATGATGGTGTACGCCCTTTTGTTTCTATTCAAATTATCCAAAATGGCTTTGAAACAGCTGCCCGCTTAGGCAGTGCCGTAACCTGCGTTCCAACCAAAGATTCGGTTCGGCTGGTGAGTGCCGATGGCCGCAGCGAGGCCGTTGACCGGAGTCGGGTGCGCCTGATGCAAACCCCCCAAACGTTCCGGCTCGACTGGTTTCGCCAGGCTTTTGCGGGCGACGAGCAACCCTTTTTTACCGACTGCGCCAGCGTTCTCGAACACGCCGGATTCCCCATCACCCTCATCGACGGCGACTACGCCAACATCAAAATCACTACGCCGGACGACTTGCGATAGCTGGTATCAGCATCGGCACGCGCTTCTGGTAGTCTCGGTAAGCAGCACCATATTCGGCCACTAATTTCCGCTCCTCAAAGTAAATTCCCGTTCGTATGTAGCTGATAGCCAGCATGTTGAAAAGCAGTGTGGCCCATATTGGTGCGTACACAAACAGCCCGCCGAGGGCCACGATAATGCCCACATAAAGCGGATGCCGTACATAACGCAACAGCCCGCCCTGCCGGAATTTTTTTGGCTGATTTTCCTGAGAAGTTCCACCCGTCACCCCCACGAATTCCCGCAAATTGTAGCCACTCAGGGCAATTCCCACCAGCAGTACGCCCGCGCCAATCAGAAGCACTCCCAACCACACCGACCCCTGCCATTGGCCTATATAATCGGTGGGCGCAGCCGTGTAGACTAACACCGCTGGTAGCAACGTCAGCACCGACAAGCCGTTATAAATCAGCCGGTTGTGGGCAGAAAACGACCCCATCTGTTTGGTGGCCCACGCTTTAAACCTGGTGGAGGCTGTCAGGCTATGCGTAAAACCGAAAAAGAGCCAGGTGGCTGCGAGTAGTAGGTAAGGCATTGGAAAGGATTTTTAAAGCAATTACGTAAACGGAACGTTTTGGATTAGGCCGAATCGCCGTAAGTTAGCTTCCCGACTATCAATTGTCCCTGAATTTGTTCCGGGGTTCACGGAAACAACCCTAAGTTTGTACTTTTAGATTAAACCTAAAACCATGACCTACATTGCCGCTATTGATCAGGGGACTACCAGTACCCGTTGTATTGTATTTGACCGTAAGGGAACCATCATCTCGGCGGCCCAAAAAGAGCACGAGCAGATTTATCCTCAGCCTGGCTGGGTGGAACATAACCCCGAAGAAATCTGGAAAAATACGCTCGAAGTAATCGCGTTGGCCCGAATCAATGCCAAACTCCAGGTGAGCGATATTGTGGCCGTTGGCATTACTAACCAACGCGAAACAACCGTAGTCTGGAACCGGAAAACCGGCAAAGCCTATCACAATGCACTTGTTTGGATGGATACCCGCACGGGCGACCTTGTGAACAAATTTGCCGAAATCGGCGGGCAGGATCGGTTCCGGGCGCAAACAGGACTGCCGCTGGCCACCTATTTCAGCGGACTTAAACTCCGCTGGCTCTTAGACAATGTGGCCGGTCTGCGCGCCGATGCCGAACGGGGCGACGCTCTATTCGGCACTATGGACTCTTTCCTGACCTGGAACCTGACGGGCGGACCGCATGGTGGGCTGCACCTAACCGACGTAACCAACGCCAGCCGAACCCAACTCATGGATCTCCATACGCTTGCGTGGAGCGACGAACTGTTGGCCGCTTTTGAGGTGCCACGCGCCATGTTGCCCGCCATCCGGTCGAGCAGCGAAGTTTATGGAACAGTGTCGTCGGAAGTGTTGCCGGGTGTGCCGTTGGCGGGTATTTTGGGCGATCAGCACGCGGCTTTGGTGGGCCAAACCTGCTTTGAGCCGGGACAGGCCAAAAACACCTATGGAACGGGTTGCTTTTTGTTGCTTAACACGGGCACTGTGCTCCGCGAATCGACCTGCGGTTTGCTGACGACTATTGCCTATAAGTTTGGTGATGAGCCAGTTAATTA